>CAYTND010000240.1:0-4339 GCA_964438965.1 uncultured Pirellulales bacterium | reverse complement strand
ACCATTAACATGATATATATTTATCAGCTAAAAGTTGTGGATCCATACCCTTAGCTGAGGTCTGAATGGGATTTAGAATATCGAAGCCGGCCTCGATGAATCCCTCAATCAACGGCTCACAGCCCCCACAGCAGTGTTTCATTGTCTTCCACTTAGTGTGGGTGTGAATCCAGTCGTTGAGCTTTCTGCTAAATGGCAGATAAAGTTCCCTATATGTATCCGGGCCGCAGAATAATGTATTCTGCGCCGCCAGGTCCGTCCCATCCAGCCATATAGCATGTATTCTGTTGCCAACAGCCTGGTAAATTCGCCCAAGATTCTCAATGGCGATTTCCGCCTGGCAGGCAAAGACTTCTTTTACATATTCTCTTCGCGAAATCGTGCTGATATACCACTCTTCAATATCACGAATTCCTTTTGGATGTTTCAGAAAAGCCGCCGGCACCAGCGCTATATCACCAAAAGCCGTCCCCGGAAATCCTGCTGTAATCGCAAGCTCGGTATTGTCATAAAGCTCACGTGCCCGCTGCTCATAAATTTTTAAATCTTCTTCGCTGACAAGTGCAAAGTCCTCAAGATTATCAGCCGGGTCAAGCTCGGCTTCGTCAATTGGCCCCTGGCGAATAATGTCATCAAAATAGAATCCGCCTTTGGGCATCCGCCCCGAAGCCGGCACGGATGTATCACCTTGCGGGTACTGTAGAATATCACCGTTAGCTTCCGGCTCGATATTAAACTTGCCTGGAACCAGAACATCCGTACCGTCAAAGGTTCTCCAGGGTTTCCAATCCGTATTCGCAAAACCAAAATGGTTTTTCGGCCCCGGCAGATTCACCGTGTCAACCGCCAACATCTCCTGCAAGTCAGCCGCAACTTCACCAAGCATTTGATAAGGCTCGACAACTTTCACTGGAGTTCCTGGTTTATCCAGACCGAGTGCCCGGCGCAGATTTGCTATAACGCTGACGTGAGCTCCTGTACCGAGCGTCCCGCCCAAATCCACAGGAACACGGTCCACAGGTTCGTAACTAAGCGCCTTGAGCACTCGTTCTCTGCCGGTCATCCCCTTGTTATCGGAATTATTGCCCATAAAAATCTCCTATACCAGTTATCAAAGGGTTCTGCAAAATTGAAGGGCGGGCATATATTATTTAAGAAAATCTTGTTTTTAGATTTTCTTAGATAATCACATAACTATTGAAGCGACAAGAAGTTACTGTTTGAAAAGAGAAAATTAAAAGAACAATTTTTTCTTTTCAAAGTATGCCTGACCTTCAATTTTGCAAAACTCATTATTATCTGCCAACAATTTTCTGCCGATATTCTATCATTCTATTAGCATTATTACAAAGAATTAGATACACATGCTAACACGGACAAGAAATTTGGAAATACCTTGACACATTCGCTTTTTGGCGAAATAATGATAGTATGTGCCCTTAGTGAAGGGTTTTTTTGTGTTTTAAAGCTGCGAAAGGACAAAATTATGAGTAGTTTCATTTTTAGACAAAGAGTTTTAGTTTGTGTTGTTGCATTCTTTGCTGCTTTTGGTTTAAGCTGTAAGCCTAAGTCCACTGAGCAGGTCGATGTTGACAAACCTCAACCTACCCCCGCCAAAATCGAAGCCGAAGCCGACGTCAATTTAGTCGAACCCCAAACCCCCGAAGAACCTGTTGACAGCGTTGCCGTAACCGTCAACGGTGTCGATATTACCGAGGCCGAACTACAAAAACTCCTCAAGCCGCAGCTTGAGAGAATGGCCCAACAGGGCAAACAACTGCCGCCCGCCTTTGCTCAGACATTAGAAAAACAGCTCAGACAGCAGGTCCTCAATCAAATAATTGTCGGACGGCTGCTGGACGAAAAGGTAAAAGAAGCCAACATAGTAGTTACCGAAGAAGAAGTGATTAACCAAATCACAGAACTGGCCGCTGCTCAGAGACAACCATTATCATTGGAAGAGTTCAAGAAGAAAATAGCCGAATACGGCCAAAGCTTTGACGAGCTAAAACAGCAAATCCGAAAGGGAATGACATATCAGAAAGTTGTGGAAGCTCAATGGGCCGACAAGATAAATATTACAGAAGAAGATGCCAAAAAGTACTACGATGAAAATCCAACGCAGTTCGAAGTAAAAGAACAAGTCAGAGCAAGTCATATTCTCATAAAACCTGATACCACTGACTCTGACGCTGACCCAAACCAGGCCAAAGCCGAAGCCAAAGCAAAGATTCAGGACCTGCTTGAACAAATCAAAGACGGAGCCGATTTTGCCGAATTAGCCAAAGCCAACTCAGACGGTCCCTCTGCAGTACGAGGCGGCGATTTGGATTTCTTCCCCAGAGGTCAAATGGCAGCACCTTTCGAAAAAGCTGCATTTGAGCTGGAAGTAGGAAAGGTCAGCGATATTGTCGAGACCCGGTTCGGATACCATATAATAAAAGTTACCGGCCACAAGGACGCCGGCACCACTTCGTTTGAGCAGGCCGGGGACAATATCATAAAACAGCTAACGCGGAAAAAACAGTCCGAATTCACTAAAAAGTATATCGACTCGCTCAAGGCCGAGGCAAACATAGTTTACCCGCCCGGCAAAGAACCGACGCCGGCACCGGCACCCCGGTAACCCGTCGTCCGAATCAGCACTTACGATTTCAAAAGTGTAACCGGGTCAAGATTAGCTGATTCTATGTCCTTAAAGTATTTTACGGTGCCGACCTTCAGTTCATCTGTTGCTTCTTCATCGCAGACGATGATGCCTTTCGGGTGCATTTGCAGGGCGCTGATTGTCCACATATGATTTACTCCCCCTTCGATAGCATGTTGCAAAGCACGGGCCTTGTTATGGCCGTTGACAATAATCAGCACTTCTTCGGCATCCAAAACAGTTCCTACGCCCACGGTCAGGGCGGTTTTGGGCACTTTGTTCACGTCATTATCAAAGAATCGCGAATTGGCCACGAGCGTATCGTAAGTCAGCTTCTTAATGCGTGTCCGCGACGACAATGACGAAGCCGGTTCATTAAATGCTATATGGCCGTCAGGGCCTATACCGCCGAGAAAGAGCTTAACACCGCCTGCCTTTTTTATTTTTTCCTCATAGCCCACACATTCGGCTTCGAGGTCCGGCGCATTGCCGTTGAGGATGTTGATATTCTCTTTCTGAATATCTATGTGGCTGAAAAAGTTGTTCCACATAAATGAACGATAGCTTTCAGGATGCTCCTCAGGCAGGTCCACATACTCATCCATATTAAAGGTAACAACATCTTTGAAAGAAACCACGCCCTTCTTATTGAGTGTTATCAGCTCTTTGTATATTCCCAGTGGCGAAGAGCCTGTGGGAAGACCTAACACAAAAGGTTTGCCCTGGCTCGGACCAAATTTATTTATGCTCTTAGCTACGTAGTTAGCAGTCCACATGGCCGCCGATTCATAATCCGGTTCAATTATCACTCTCATAAATTTGTCCTCGTCTAAATACAGTAACCTATCATTATTGTTTAGCTCTGGGTTTTACCCAGGCTCCGTCATTACTCGCCCTTCTTTAGTCCGCCCGCATCTAATTTGATGGGTGGCAGCCTCAAGCGAGTCCCGCACCAATTAGGCGTGAGCCTAAGCTCAATTGGTGCGGGACGAGCTTGGGGATGGCTCAGTAGGGGCGGGCAGTTTTTTCATTCGGCTGATAAGCTCGTCGCCGAGTGCTGTTTTGCGGGTTATATGTTTTTCGATTTCCAGAACGAAACTATTTTCTTCAAACGTCCCCCTTACCTGTTTGAAATCGGCCTGTTTTGTTTCTTTCCCGCCGTCAAGCCCGTAACCGATTTGAGCGGTAGCGGTAAATTCTTTTTTCGTATCGGCATAAAGCATTCGGTCAAGTCCTACGACAGCCGTCTTCCATTTCGTTGCCAGCTCAATAACATCATTGGGCGTTATCATCTCAAGCATTTTACTGAATCGCTGCTGCAAAACGTTGGCTGCCCAGGCCCATTCGTATGCAGGATAATTGTCATACATAGATTCAAATGCATCTGTTAACTGCTCTAATGTGTTGATTGCACCGCTTTCAATATCGCAGAGCATCTTTTGCACGGCTTCTTCCGGAGCAAACAAGCCGGCCAGGTCCACCCATTTTCCGGGTCCTGTCTTGGTTTCAGGTATCAGCGCCTCTCGAAGCTCATCAACGCTTGTAAGCTGTTTGTTTTCCAGCCGCTTTATCAGACAATTGCCCAAGAATTTATCAATACCCATCTGGTAAAGTTTAATGCCTCTGTCCAGCGCTGAGTTTTTAATCTTGACACTATTGTAGGTAAAGTAGTCGGTGTTCTCACCGGACGTC
>CAYTND010000239.1:0-4339 GCA_964438965.1 uncultured Pirellulales bacterium | reverse complement strand
GTATTTCTCTTGACTGCGAACAAAACCTACCATTGCCGAATCAACCTGCGGCTGAGGCCAAAAGACACTCGGCCGTAAAACTCGTATAGTCTTTATATCACCGACCGCACTAAGTAAGATGCTCAGGCTGCCGTAATCACTGGAACCTGCGGCTGCCGTCATTCGCTCGGCAACCTCCTTTTGCACGGTAACGTACATCGCATCAGCAGCCACCGGACCTGTAACCAGATTCAGCATTGTCGGCGAGGCGACGTTGTAAGGCAGATTTGCCACTAACAGGATTCGGCCATGATATTTCTTACGAGCCGACTCCAGGGCGTTTGTAACAGTATGGCTGAGGGTGTTTTTGTTCTCAAGAATATCAGTGTTGATAAGCTCGATGTTTTCTGCGTTTGCGAGCCGGCTTTTTGCAATTTCGGCCAGGGTCCGGTCAAGCTCAACGGCAAGGACCATACCGGCTTTTTCAATTAAGGCCCCGGTTAAAGAACCTGTACCGCAGCCGACCTCCAGCACAATATCGTTATTGTTGATATTTGCAGAATCGACCAGCAGTCGCATCAGATTCAGGTCGATGAGAAAGTGCTGCCCAAGCCGTTTGTTCGGACGGACGCCTGCCGAGACAAGCAACTGCTGGATTTGCCTTTTTGTCTGCATCAGAATTGAGAATTTAGAATGTAAAATTTAGAATTGTACATGTTCGGATTTACTCAGAAGCTCGAGACTTTTTTACGATAGTCGTAAGGATTGCTACCAGTTCGTTTGACTCTTTGGTCAATTCGCTTAACCTCTCCAACACTCTTTTGCTTAGCTAAAAACTGATACAGTTTAACGATTCGACAGGCAAATGAAAAAGCTCTTTTCTGGATGTCCCTCTCTTTGGCTTTGCCCTCATTATCGTTCATTGCCTACTTTCGTTTCTAAATTCTCAATTCTCAATTCTGAATTCTTTTTCGTTTTGGCCATTTGTATTGCTATAGTAATAGCAGTTTTCATACTCGATGGGTTGGCAATGTTTTTACCTGCGATGTCGAAAGCTGTTCCGTGGGCAGGTGATGTTCTAATAACCGGTATTCCGATGGTTACATTGACCGCATGCTCGAAATCGAGCAGCTTTACAGGTATCATGCCCTGGTCGTGATACATTGCGACGACGCCGTCGAATTCGCCGTGGACGGCCCGCAAAAAGAGGGTGTCGGCCGGAAACGGACCGAGACAGTTTATACCCTGGTGTTGTGCTAATGAAATAGCAGGCGATATTATGCGCCGTTCTTCATCGCCGAATTGACCGTCCTCGCTGGCGTGGGGATTTAACGCGGCAACGCCGATCTTAGGCTCGTCAATGCCGAAGTATTCTTTCAATGCATCATTCAATAAATCTATCGGCTCGAAGACGCAGCCGATAGTGAACTTGTTCCTGACTTCAAACAGTGCTTCGTGAATTGTTGCCAGCGCCAGTTTTAACGGACCGGTGATAAACATCATCACCTTTCGTTTGGATTTGCAGCGAGCGGCTAACATTTCTGTGTGGCCGGGCCATTCAGCGCCGGCCAGCTTCCAGCTTGTCTTGCTGATGGGAGCGGTTACTACGGCATCTATAATACCTTCTCGCGCGGCATCGATAGCATCAAGGCAAAACCTTATGGACGCCTCACCGGCTACGTTGCTGGGACCTCTGACCCAGGACTCAACGGAATACTCATCGTAATCAGCGACAACAACTTTATAGGGGTACTCGCGACTGATTTTTTCGTGCTGATGTCGGCCCCAGAAGGGCTCAATCTCAGCGGCGTCGGCGGCGTAACAAAGCTGTTCGTTCATACCGAAGATAATGAATTTCGCAGCCCGACGGATATTCGGGTCAGCCAGCGCCTTGACGATAATCTCCGGCCCGATACCGGCGGCATCGCCCATCGTTATGCCGATGACCATCTGCTCAGCTATCGAATTGTTGCCGTTAGTTTTCATAATAACGTTCAGTGTACAATGCAGAGCTTGTGCTGTTTGCCATGTGCTGCTTAAAAGCCTAATTCTCTTAGTTTTTCGGCTGTTAGCGGCTGCTTCTGTGGTAAAATCTTCTCGAGTTGTGTTTTTATCGTCTTTACTATTATATCAGTTTCGATATTAACCTCATCACCAATCTTTACTCTACTTAGGGTAGTTTTGTTCAGCGTCTCAGGTATCAGGGCAACGCTGAAGCTGTTTTGGTCCATACTTGCTATTGTCAAGGAAATCCCGTCCACGGCGACCGAGCCTTTGACGACCATCCGGTCGAGCAATTCCGGCTCGGCGGCAAACTTCATATCGGCAAATTGGCCGCGTTTGTGGATTGCTTTTATAGCTGCTTTACCGTCGATATGGCCCTGGACAAAATGTCCGCCGAACCGGTCGCCGGCTTTGACAGCACGTTCGATGTTGACCTGCGATGAGGGCTTTAATTTGCCTAAAGTTGATTTTGCCAATGTTTCGCCGCTGAGCTCGAAGCTCGCAATGCCGCCTTCGAGCTTGGCAATAGTCAGACAGACCCCGCTTATGGCTATACTATCGCCGATTTTGCCGTCGTCGGCCAGTTCGCCTAAATCTATGCTCAGCAGCATTGCGTTTTCGCTTTGGCGAACCGACTTTACCGTGCAAACTGCCTCTATTAGCCCTGTGAACATAAAAATTTGCTATTTACTATTTACTATTGACTATTGATAAAATAAAACGCTAAAATCGATTATAAGTAACCAATAACCAATAATCAATAATCAATAATCAATAATCAATAGTCAATAATCAATAGTCAATATTGAAAAGGGGTGGGGCAATTATGAATACATTCTGGCTGAAAATAGCAGGGGTTGCGGTTCTTGCTGTGGTCGTGATCGTCGGTATAACTGTTCTTACGTCCTCTGAACCTGAGCAAGCTCGTGAACAAGAACCGGAACCGAGGAAAAAGACTGTATATGACCAGTGGGAAGAGGACGAGAAGAAATTAAGTGCCGGGCCGCAGTATAAAGAGCCGCCGGCCACAACCCCATCCGTGCAGCCGGGCACTAAAGCAGTTCAACAGACCACGCCGGTTGCGCCGCCGAAGCCCGAATTTAAGAAGCTCAGCGAGATAGAGGACATTCAGGCGCAACAACTGTGGGAGTGGGTTAAGAACCAACGGAAAATGGGAAGGCTGCCGGTTATGGGTTATGGGCAGATGGTCAAAACCTGCCGCGACATTATCCGGAGGTGGCCGGAGAGCGAATACGCCTTCTACGCCAAAAGAGCACTTGCCGATTTACCGCAGCGCTACCACAAAATGTACAACATAACCAAAGAAGAAATTGACCTTGGGAATCTAAAATAAGGATAAATTAAAAAAGATTCGTGGAGGAATACATAGATGAGCAGCACCGCATCGGTTGCCAATATGCCTGTGATTTCGATAACCGCTGATTGTCTGCCACAGGCGTGGGAGAAAGCCGTCTTAGCGGTTTGGGACAAGGGCTTTGAGGTCAAGACCCAATACGATAAGCCGGAGGATCCGCCGAGCAAAGACGCAACCGTTATGGTTACCATTACCGACCCCTTCAACGAGCCGAGGATTCATAAGAACTTCCCGGGTGGGCCTGAGGAGCTTGAATCATATCGGCAGGAAGTAGTCAACGGTATTCACGACCACTGGATTGACCCTGCTGCGGGCAAATGGACCTATACATATCACGAACGGTTGTTTTCGTATTGTCCGGTGGAAGATATACGAGACGCTGATTCGCCTAAGCCGTTCAGGAAGGTGGACCAGATTCAGTATATTATCGATTACCTCTCACAGGCCGGGCACAGCCGCAGGGCTCAGGCGATAACCTGGATGCCGTCGGCAGACCCGGTAACAGATGACCCGCCCTGCCTTCAGAGGATATGGTGCCGGTTAGTAGCAAACGAAGCGGGCCGGCTTTCGCTCAATATGAATACACACTGGCGCAGCAGAGACCTCTACAAGGCTTGGTTTATGAATGTCTATGCACTCACCGACCTTCAAAGAATAATCGCCGAAGCGATAGCCGAAAAAACGGGTGTGCCGGTGAAGGTGGGCAGGTATGTTGATATAAGCGATTCGCTGCATATTTACGGCAGTTATTTTGATGAAGTTGCCCCGGAGATAGAAAAGATGCAGCAAAGCTCATTTCGCGAGCGGGCGTGGGAGAGCACTCACCCGGCTTTTGAGATGATGACTTTAGAGACAAGAGAAAAATTA
The DNA here is from genome assembly GCA_964438965.1 of uncultured Pirellulales bacterium. GTDB lineage: Bacteria > Planctomycetota > Phycisphaerae > Sedimentisphaerales > Anaerobacaceae > NIOZ-UU13. The sequence goes on along the minus strand of CAYTND010000239.1, from coordinate 114 downwards.
GCACAGAACCCGGACTACTACGCAAAACCAAAAAGTGGTTAGATAGAGTTTTGAATACTGAATTTTGAATCACGGAAACTTTTCTTGAACGCAATACGCAATACGAAAGGCGAA
>CAYTND010000238.1:0-4341 GCA_964438965.1 uncultured Pirellulales bacterium | reverse complement strand
TGCCAGAGTTTGGGTATACGGAAACCATATATGACCCCTAATAAGAAGGAGAACTGGCCTAAGTCGTTTTCAAGGGATTACTTATGGACTTTGGGCAAAGGGGTGTTATTCTGACACCCGGAGAGGTAAGGAGTTTTATACGGAAACCATATATACATAGTTGGGCGGCTACACTGAAAAAGGAGTGCTAGAGCCGAATGACTTTACTCCAAATTAGTAGAGAAATTCACCACACAAGTACCGTAAAACAGGTAGAAATCGTTTGCCATCGGCACAATCTATAAGAGAAAATAGAAAAGCAATTTAAATAAGGAGTTTACCATGTCCGTTCAAGAAAATCACAAGATAGGCGAACCTTCCAAGAAACTTGGTTTTGGTGAAGTGCTTACCGGAACTACCGGCTTAGTACTTCTTGGTCTTTTGTTTTTGCCTTGGTTCAACTGGGTAGCAGGTGGTTTTGTAACCTCCGATGGAAGTGGATCACGAAACCCTCAAAACTCTCTAACAGCCTGGGAAGCATCTCCCCTTATTGCCTATGTTCTCTTATTTTTGGGGATAGTTGCTATCGGCATCGTCTTATTCAAGTTTATACGCCCAACAGGTTTCCCAAGTGCAATAAGTATTTTCATGGCAGTGTTTGGGTTTATTTCTGCAGGGATTGTTCTTGCGAAAATCATTATGCCTCCTACCGAAGTAGATTTAGGTGCTATGGTTTTGATGACTGTCAATGTAACACCAGCAATTGGTTCATTCCTTGCCCTAGTCGCTGTAATTGGAATTGCACTTGGAAGTGTACTATCATTGCGTGGTCGTATTCGCTCCACTAACAATTAGCTCGATATGATGCTGTAGTCCTTTTCTTTTCGAGTGTGACCAAAATCCTAGAAACACGACCGCTAGATACCGCCCAACCCTGCATGCAGGTGACTCGCCTCTGGCGGGAGGGTAAGCGCCGCGAAAAATGCGAATATTGGCTATAATCGAATTGTGTAGGGATACAAATCCGGCGGACACCTGATGCTCTAGTTAGAGGAAAGATAAAATAAATTCCCTAACTGGATTCGTGGACGTATTTATTTTGAACTGAAAGGGTTTTATAAAAAAGTAGAGACAGAAACATAGGAGATGTTATGCATAGTACAGTGAACGAATCAGTTGAAACAATAATAAAGCATAAAGCGAATCTTATGAAAAATAGTCGAAAATATAAGGAGTACATTACAAATGTTCTCAAGGAACATGGCATCATTGCCAGCGAGGAAACAGTGAAAGTTTTTATAATGGGTGCTGTTGATGGGATGATTTACGATATTGGAGCGGCATTGGATTTTACAAAGCAGAAACATTCTGTGGATGATTGGACATCCTATAAAAAACGAAAAGAGATGCTTAGGAAATTTTTTTGAGAAGTAGAGCATTTTAGTAAAACTCATTTGGTGGGCAAAGCTTTGTTGAAAGATTACCCTCTAACAATTCGCTCCAGCGGATTTTTTACGCAGTTTCGCTGCTCCAAAAACCGCTTATTTCGAATTGTTACGCGCGGTTAAACGGAATTCAATAGAATACACGAAGTTCCCTGCTGATTAGGGGAAAAAGCACACTTTACTTACATAACGATAAAAACGGTTAGAAATAATGGTGGGGCAAGCCCCACCCTACCGCTCGGCCTCATAACGAGGCGGTTATTCGGATAAGTCCTAGGTCAAATCACTGTATAAGGGGAAAAGAAAGGACCTATTTGCTTGTCAAATCTTTTCCTTGCGTCGCCGTTCCGGCGACGGCTAAACAATGACCCCGCAATAAATTGCGGGGCTAACTACAAAGACAACCCCGCCCACAGGGGTGGGTAAAAAGGACAAAAACTCCCCCCACCACAGGGGTGGGGGCTATATAAAACTTCGCAGGAATGACAACCCCCGACAGTGCCGGGGGCTAACAATTTGGATTGCCGCAATGGGCCGGGCTGGATTCGAACCAGCGTAAGCTTACGCTAACGGGTTTACAGCCCGTCCCCTTTAGCCTCTCGGGCACCGACCCATTTCAATTGACTATTTTCTATTGTCTATTTACTATTGAAACGACATTGTCAATAATCAATAGTCAATTGTCAATAGTCAATATACAATATACAATAATCAATAGTCAATCAAGTCTCATACAGATAGGAGCTTGGTACAATGCCCAGAACGAAAATCATCGCCACATTAGGCCCTGTTAGCAGTAACTACTCTGTGCTGCGGAAGATGTTCGCAGCCGGCTTAGATGTAGTCAGGCTGAATTTTTCGCACGGCAGCTATAAACAGCATCTTGAATCTATAGAACTTGTCCGCCAGCTAAACAGAAAGTACAGACGGCACATTCGGATAATGCAGGACCTGGAGGGTTTGCGAATCAGAATCGGGCGATTCGAAGGTGCTAAAACCAGATTCTTAAAGAACCGCACAGTAGTGTGGCTGAACAATGAGGCCGAAGCATGCGGGCCACGAACAATACCTTTTGACTACAAAGGTGATTTGGGCCGGATAAAGCCAAAACAACTTATCTATATTGATGATGGGAACCTTGTCCTGCGCATAAAGAGCACCTCCGCCAATAGCATAAAAGCAGTCGTTGTCGAGGGAGGTATCCTTAAAGAGAGAAAAGGCATAAGTATTCCTGATGTGGACCTTGGATTTGAAGGGATAACCGCGAAAGACAAAAAGGACATCGAGTTCGGCATAAAACACAGGGTCGATTACATCGCTTTGTCGTTTGTACGCGATGAAAACGATATCGGGGAGGCTGCTGTACTGATAAAGCCGAGATTACCCAACTGTCAGCTCGTGGCAAAAATAGAGAATAGACAAGCGATAGAAAACATAGACGGAATAATTGAGGCCGCGGATGGAATAATGATAGCTCGCGGCGATATGGGTGTTGCCATCCCAATTTATGAAGTCCCCATAATCCAAAAGCGTATAATAAGAAAGTCTAATGCCGCGGGAAAGTTCGTAATTACAGCCACACAGATGCTGGAACGCATGACCGAGCACAGCAGACCGACGCGTGCCGAGGTTGCTGACGTCGCCAATGCAATCATCGATGGTACCGACTTCGTTATGCTTTCGGCGGAAAGTGCTGTCGGTCGTTTTCCGTATCAGTCAGTCCTAATGATGAACGAGATAATCAAGTTTACCGAAAAATCCATGTCAGGATTGTAACGATTCTGGTATTGGTGGAGACGATAAGGCTTCTGCAAAATGGAGAGGTTCAATTCATGGTATAGACACATCGTAGTTGGGCATGAAGCGTTGGTGCCATTTTAGTGTCCACAATTCTTCCAGGTAAACTCTTTCTACGCGGCTGTCCACAAATCCAATATTGATTGCTTTTTTATGGCGGTCGATGCAGAATCGGCCCATAAAGTACCCTTCGGCGTGGGGATACCCCGGATATCCTTGCTCGCCGGACAGGTCATCGGGCACCATATCGTTAGCGAAAGGCCAAGAGCCGACCCACATTGAATCACCTAATAGCGGAACACTCGATTTAGTGTCCGAGTATTTCTTGTAGAAATTTTCCGCCGGGAATGCTGGGGCGTAAATTGGGTCGTCGGGCAGCAGCCATAAATTCAGTCCGTAACTGCCTTCCCCGCCCATGAAGCGCCACGAGCTATACGCCGAACCGTAGAACGACGCCCCCGACCGGTCCTGGCGTTTTGCCATCGCACAAAATGCCACTTTCATCACCCCCTCTATGTGCTTGGCCGGATTGTCCTTATAATCCTTAGCGCTCAGATATGGCGCCAATTGATGGAACCAGTACTCGCCGGGCTGATGAGAGAAGGGCATAGTTAAATCATCGTGGTCAAGCGCATAAAGATTCATAGCTAAGCACAACTGCCGGAGATTACTCTGGCAAGCACCTGAACGCGCCTGCTTGCGTACATAACTAAGCGCCGGCATTAAAATCGCCATCAACAATGCGATAATGGCAATCACCACCAGGAGTTCTATTAGGGTAAATGCCCTTCGCTTATCCATAATAGCACCACAGTTTTTAATGCACAGGGTTGTGAACTAAAAAATGATTGTGCGCTTTTTTGGGCTAAAAATCAAGAGAAATGTTCCCGGCTTTCTTAGCATCAGATGAGACAAAATCGCAGTTGGAGCAGAGGATGCCGGATCTGAAATCCTCATTTTCGAAGAGCTGTTTCGCAAGCATGGCATATCCTTCGCTCATTGGGTGACTGGCATCAACATACCACTCGCTGGGTAATGTCGGAGGCATATAGTAGGCAATATTATTTTGTTGCAGCCAGACTTCAATCTTACTTTTCATCTTTCGATAAATCCCGATGCT
>CAYTND010000237.1:0-4345 GCA_964438965.1 uncultured Pirellulales bacterium | reverse complement strand
AAGCTCGTTAATCACATCGGAACGAATAGGGTCCAGCCCCGTAGTCGGCTCATCATATAAAATTATCTCCGGATTTAGCGCAATTGCCCTTGCCAATGCCACCCTCTTTCGTTGTCCCCCGGAAAGATTAGCCGGATAAAATTGCTGAAAACCGTCAAGACCAACCATAGCTAATTTGGCCTTTACAAGCTCTTCGACCTCTCTCCAGTTAGTTATCTTACAATGCTGTCTTATCGGAAATATTATATTTTCAGTAACACTAAGACTGTCAAACAACGCCCCTCCCTGGAAAAGAAAACCGTAATGGGTGCGGATTCTGTTTAATTCATTCTCACTCAGATTATCGATTCGTCGGTTCTTAAAATAAACCTCGCCGGAGTTCGGCCTCAATAAAGCAATCAAATGTTTTATTAAGACAGTCTTTCCGCATCCGCTCGGCCCTATCACAACGGTCGTCTTGCCCTGCTCAATCGTCAGAGAGATATTATCCAGAACAACATTGGTACCAAACCTTTTAGTAAGGTTCTTAACCGCAAGCACGCCGTTAGAACTTTTCTCCATATCGAGATTATTTTCGTATTTCTTTTTCACTTGCTGTTCTTTTCTATTCGCTGCCCGCCCCCGCTTGTTGCCGGCGGGGGAACGTAGTCACTAAACCAGACTTTTAAGCGGCCAAAACGTACTGTAAATCGCTTTGAAAATCACTGCCAGTGCAAAATCCAGTGCTAATATGGAAATAAAACTGGCCACAAACGCCTCCGTGCACGCCCGTCCTACACCCTGCGCACCTTCCTTGCAGGTAAAGCCCTTATAACAGCTAATAACCGCAATAGCCGCGCCGAAGAAGAAACCCTTTATAACACCGATAGATATATCCCACAGTTCCACGCCGGAGGCGCTAAAATTCCAATACGCCCGACTGTTAATGCCCAATTGGATAACGCTTACAAAATATCCGCCGATAATACCCATCAAATCCGCGTATATAATCAGAAATGGCGTAAGCAGCAGACACGCCAGAAGCCGTGGCACAACCAGATATCGTACCGGGTCCGTTCCCATGCTCCTGATAGCATCAATTTGTTCGGTAACATTCATCGTTCCCAATTCAGCGGTCAAAGCCCCCCCGATACGCCCCGCCAGCATAACCGCTGCAAGCACAGGCCCTAATTCTTTCACAACTGAAATATTGATTAGAACGCCTAAGTGCTCTTCCAGTCCCATACCCGCAAGCTGGTCGTATGCCTGAACCGCCAATGTCATTCCCACAAACGCACCCGTTATCATTACAACCGGTACACTGCGAACACCGATGATATTCATTTGTGTCCATATCAACGGGTACGTGTGTGAGCTGGCACAACTCCGCAAAGACGTAATTATCGACTGCCAGACAAACCGTGCAAACCGCCCCATATTGTTTACGCCACCTATTGTTTTAGCTCCCACTATCCCAATCATGGTATTTTACTCCAGAACCAAATCTCAGGACAAATTCCACAACTCATCTTTAATAGTAAATAGTCAACGACCGATAGTCAATGGTCAATTACATAGTCAGTTTTCTTTTATGGCTCCGGAAGAATACACACCCTATCCGTTCAGTATCCATCCCTTCCGGTATGTCTTGTGGATATACTGATTAGCTTCGGGGCAGTTTGTAGCCTTGATGTTTCCGGCGTTCCACTGGAGTTTCCTGCCCACGCGGTAGGCAACCAGTGCCAGCATGTTATGCTCGATGAGCGCACCGGAATAATCGAAGTTGCAGAGCGTCGGCTTGCCCGTCTTGCAGCCGATCAACCACTCCTTGTGGTGGCCGGGCGAAGGGGGAATCAGCTCATCCTGCTTAGGCGACTTGTAATGCGTCATATCACTATCAACTTTGGGCATCAGTATCCGGTAGCCATAATCAGCCAGAAGCCAGCCCTTATCTCCCTTGAACAGGACCCCCTTGTCCAGCTTGTCCCTGTTGAACGCAGGAGTCGGCATGCCGGGTTTCTTGTCGCCGTCATACCAGTAAACCTTGACAGCCGGACGCCAGTCATTAGCTGGATGGTCCCACTCGGCCGTGAGCCACTGTGGACACGTGTCGGTGTTGATGGGTGTGCCGGCAGCCTTGCAGGTCGTAGGAAATCGCAGGTCAAGAGCCCAATATGCCATATCTATCATGTGGCTGCCCATATCTCCGATTTGTCCGCTGCCGAAGTCCCAGAAGCGGTTCCACTTCAGACAGCCGCCGAAGTACCCGGGATTGTACGGATGCATCGGCGACGGGCCGACCCACAGGTCCCAGTTGATGTTCTCCGGGATGGGCTTGACTTCCGGCAGATAACTACCTCCTTTGGGCCGCCGGTTGCACCAGACACGGGCTTCTTTCACGGTTCCAATCGCGCCGTTCCGCACCAGTTCGACCATACGCCGGTAATTGTCATAGGCGTGTATCTGCGTGCCCATTTGCGTTGCGAGCTTGTTCCTGTTCTTAAGGTACGTTCTGCGAACCATCCGGGCCTCGTGTACAGAATTAGCGAGTGGTTTCTCGCAATAGACATGCATGCCGCGGTTCATCGCCCAGACGTTGACAAAAGCATGCGTGTGGTCCGTTGTCGAGCAGACGACGGCGTCGATGTCCTTCTGCTCAAGACACTTTCGCCAGTCAATATATGTTTTCGCCCTGGGAAACTGTTTGGCAGCCGCGGCGAGGTTTTTGTCGTTTACATCGCATAGGGCCACGATGTTCTCAGTCTTGACGTTGTTCATGTTGGAACCTCCTCGGCCACCAACGCCAATGACGGCGATATTGAGCTTTTCGTTCGGCGAGTTGCCGGCCTTGAGGATACCGGACTTGAGGACCATGAGTCCTGCTCCGGCCATTGCGCCTTGTTTAAGAAATGTACGACGTTTCATTCGAAGATTCATGAGTTACCTCCTTCATTTACAGTTATGCTTGAACATTGTTTATCGAATAGATTCTACTTTTTCACAGATTCCCGGCCAGTATATTAGGCCGGTCAAAAAGAGTCCACTTTTTTCCTTGAATCTGGCATTTTTTTGACAGCACACAGGGTATTATACAGGATAGTCCTGATATCATCAACTTCTATAAAAAATGGCTAAAACCGTCCCAAAGACAGCGTCAATAGACACATTCTGTTGCCGCATCGGCAAATGCTTTAAGGTTCTCGACGGGCGTCTCAAAGAAGTGGTCGCATGCGGCACAGATATATCCGCCGTTGGGACCTACTGTTTCAAAAAGTTCGCGTACTTTCGCCTGAATATTTTCTTTTGTACCGTTGGTAAGAACACTGAACTGGTCCACTCCCCCGATCAACGCCAGTCGGTCACCTATTTTTGCTGCAAACTCCCACGGCTCCTGGTTACCGCCGATGCTGACCGGAGCCAGTGTCTCGGATACATCACAGCCGTTGGCAACAATCATCTCTTCAATTCCCAATGTTCCGCCGCAAGTGTGATAGCTAACCTTGAATCCTAACTCATGAAGAGCATCATGGATTTTCAGGTCATAAGGTGTGCAGAATTCCTTGTGCAGGTCCGGAGAGATGAGTGTTGAGGATGCGGCCCCGCCACCGGTCTCAATCAGGTCAAACTTCGCACCGTTCATCGACTCGATGAACTGCAATTTCTTTTCCAATAAATAGCTCAGAAACTCGTGCACCCAATCCGGCTTATCAAAACAGGCCAGAAGTAGTTTGTTAACGTCCATCAGACAGCAGGCGTGCTGCCAGCAACCCGCCTGGTCGCCCCAGACAAACCCACGCAAAATCCCATGGTCACCAAGCTGGTCGTATAGCTCGCTGACTGGTTTTGGGCTCAGTTTGGGTACCGGCATATATTTTCCTATCAACCTGATATCTTCATCTTTTTTAACCATGTATTCAGTTACCCAGGTTGTCTTCGTGTTGCCGGCGGTTTTGTAGCTAAGAGTGCCTTGGGGTGTACGAATAGTATAGTTGACTGCGCGATTATCAGGGTCGGTACTAACAACCTTCGGTTCGATTCTCCAGTTTTTCGTGGAGGACTTTAATGCTGCACTTTGTACCTGTGTCTGGCCTACGTCACCGAAATACTGGGCCTGTGCGTCAAAGCCGAACTTCTCAAACGCCTCAAGGTCGCTTATGCCGCCCAGGTATTTGTCCAGATGGTACTTTTGCCACTGGTGTAATGAGACCGGAAGACGGTCCGGTTTTTCTCTATTCAACGCACGCATCATACGCTCTTTTGATGTCATTGTTAAATTCCCAATTTTTGAACGAATTAGTCCTGGTGAAATACTTCTTCCATATCAGCCCACCATTCGCTTTCTTTTCGGGTTGGTATCGGATTCTGG
>CAYTND010000236.1:0-4354 GCA_964438965.1 uncultured Pirellulales bacterium | reverse complement strand
CCACGTATAAGGTACGTCGGGACAATATCGACAGAAGCTGACTTGAAAAAAAAAACTTTCGTGGACACAAGGCTTGGGCGAGCTGCTCTTTGGTAAGAAGAAAACGGGTGTTCTTGTTGCCCCTTATGCCGTTGCCATTGATCATAACAACAAATTGTTTGTAACTGATACCGCAGGTGCGGTAGTTCATGTATTCGATTTAAATACGCGCGCATATAAACAGTTCGGAGATATGGCTGGTCAAGAAAAACTGTTAAAGCCTGTCGGCTTGATAATAGTTGACAATTGGATTTATGTTGTCGATAGCATACTACGCAAGATTTGTGTTTTTGACAAGAACGGGAAATTCATATTTTCTTTTGGAAGTGAACGGTTAATAAGACCGTCCGGAATTGCCTATTGGCAAGACGGTAGAACAGTGTATGTGGCGGACACCGCCAGCCATACTATATTTGTATTTACCAGGAAAGGTAAGTTCGTCCGGCAAATCGGTGCGAGAGGTTTGGGGCCAGGAATGTTTAACTTTCCAACTCACTTATGGGTTGACAATAGCGGCAAATTATATGTCAGTGATTCTTTGAACTACAGAATTCAGATATTCACAAATGAAGGGAAGTTCCTCGGAATGTTCGGCCAGCAAGGAGACCGACCCGGTAACTTTGCTCATCCGTGCGGCGTTGCCACAGATAGTTTTGGTAATATCTATGTTACAGACCGTCAGTTTGAAAATGTACAGATATTCGACCAGCAAGGCCGAATACTTATGGCTTTTGGACAGGAAGGAACAAAGGCTGGCCAGTTCTGGCTGCCGGCCGGCATCTGCATAGATAGCCGCAATAGAATTTTTGTCGCTGACTCATTCAATAAAAGAGTTCAAATATTCAATATTGTGGAGTAAGTCGAGAAATGAAAATCAGATGGACTGAATTAATAAAGCTGCTCATAGTTATCACAATAGGACGCTCAACGGCCATAGCTCAGATTGATGGTTCGCCGCATGACTTGACGGCAGTGGCTGGAGGAAGTATTTGTAGTTTCTGTCACACCCCGCACGGAGCTCTAACCGGGACCCCGCTATGGAGCCACAAACTTTCCACGGCTGTTTACAATATCTACCAAAGCTCATCGTTGGAGGCTAATATCGGCCAGCCTACCGGTTCCAGTAAACTATGCCTCAGTTGTCATGACGGCACCGTGGCTTTGGATGAAACCGTAAACAGCGGATCTAACGGCGGCACTTATATAGCTCCCGGTGCAGCAAACCTCGGGACCAATTTGTCGGACGACCACCCAATCAGTTTTGTCTATTCTGCCGCACTGTCAGCAGAAGATGTCCAGATACGCCCACCTTCGGCTTTGCCCGAACAGCTCAGGCTCGACAGATCAAGCGAACTACAATGTACCACCTGCCATGAGCCTCATGATAACCGGTACGGCAACTTCCTGGTTATGTCTAATCTCCGGTCAGGAATGTGTGTGTCGTGCCACGATTTATCTGGATGGATACTTTCAACCCATGAGAGCTCAACCGCTTTGACTTCTTTCGCAAATGATTCATATCTGCAAAGTAGTGAGTACGCCACAGTCGCGGAGAACGGCTGTCTAAGCTGTCACAGACCACATTCCGCCGGTGGATATGAACGGCTGCTTCATTTCGCCAGATCAGAAGACAACTGTCTGAACTGTCATGACGGCTCGGTGACAAATACCAATTTGAGATTCGATCTTTCCAAATTCAGTCGGCATGACGTCGTCCGGTATGAAGGTATCCATGATCTGAAGGAATCGCCGATAGCAGCAGCAAGACATGTTGAGTGTGTTGATTGTCACAACCCACATGCTACCCAGGATAAACTTGCACAGGCGCCGGTCGTGCCTGGTGTGATGCAAAAGGTTACCGGTGTAACAGCTTCAGGCTTCGTTACCCAGCAGGCCCAGTATGAATATGAGGTCTGTTTTAAATGTCACGGAGATAATGCGAACCGGGTCGGATCCGGGATTACCAGGGATATAACCCAGACGAATACAAGGCTGGAGTTTGACCCTTCGAATCCTTCTTTCCATCCTGTTATCTCGCCGGGAGTAAATCAAAACGTTCCCAGTCTGAAGTCGCCAATGACCGTTGCAACCATGATTTACTGCACTGATTGTCATAATTCAGATAGCACCTCCGGCACCAAAGGTCCTCATGGGTCGGATTATTCACCATTGCTCGCCCATAATTATGACACATCCGATTACACTTCTGAAAGTGAATTTGCATACGAGCTTTGCTACAAATGTCACAGTCGAAATAGTATTCTGAATGACGAAAGTTTCCCCGATCATAGGAAACATATAAATAAAGCCCCCTGTTCGGCGTGTCATGACGCACATGGTATTAGCTCCGCACAGGGAACAACGCTTAACAATAGTCATCTAATAAATTTTGACACCTCCATTGTCCGTCCAGATATGATGGGTGGGCGCTTGGAGTTTGAGGATTTAGGGGTTTTTCGAGGACGGTGCTATCTGAAATGTCACAACAAGAAGCATTCACCAAAAGAGTATTGAGCTCATTTTGAACATATAAAAATTGCAGAGTGAAAGTGCAGGTTTACTCAACTCATAAAGAAAAAAGGGCTGGCAGTTTTCACTGCCAGCCCATATTCATTGGTTGTTAAGATAGATATGGTTACGGTCGAACCATACCAGTCATGTCTGCTCCGAGGTCTTCCAGACTGTCGTACAAGACCTGGATTGCGTATTTGCCGTTGTGGGCAAAAGCGCCCGGGTCCTTCTTGACACACTGATAGTTGTATGTTGCCTGGAGCAAACGCACCGTAAAGGCATTGTGCCTATTACTACGGCTGATTTCAACTTCATCGGCTACACCATTGCCGTTAGTGTCGATGAAGATGTAAGGATAGCCGCTGCCGTACACTATCGGCGTCCCAGACACATTCGCGGCGTAATCCTGAATCGCTGCGTAGAGAGCCTCATGAAGGGTCTTGATTTCGCCGGCGATTCCTTCCTGCGTGTCGCCGTCGCCATCGAAGTCAGTCGCGCTCTTACGGATGTCATGAGGGTCTTGTACACCGTGGCATATGCTACAGATCTGCTTCTTGACCCCAAGATCGTGAGCATCGTGGCACTCGGTGCAGGTATCAAAGCTTCCCACATGCCCAAAGCGGCCATTGTAAACCTTCCCCGCGAACTGGGTGGCGCCCGCTGCGAAGTAATGGATGTTTCTGAAGCTGAGCTTTGAACTGACCGTGTCGTCGTTAGGCATAGCTTTACGTTTGCTTAGAATAGCAAAACTCAATATGGCCAATAGAACTACAGCCGACGTGTATTTAACAATATTTGGCAACATCCAGCCTGGTCGAGTGGCTATTTCAATGTCGATGCCGACAGCAATGTAGTCAAGCAAGAGACCGCCCAACAATGCGCAGCCTGCCACGGTAGCCAGATATGTAATTGCTGTTGCCCTGCCTAAAGCTTTCCAGATGGTTATGAATGAGGCGGCGTTGGTGGCTGGGCCGGTAACGAGTACAGTGCCGCCAATGGCCTGAAAACGGCGAAGACAGGGCCGAGAAGACTTAAGGTTACGAAGATACTGTCCACGCCGGTTTGGGGGGGTGGACAGCAAAAATGATACTGTGGCTCCTTTGCTTGCTCCATGCTTGTGCAGTGACATTGACACCGGGATAACGCCGCACGAGCACAAGGGCAGCGGTACCCCGAAAAGTGAAGCCTTTAGCAAAGGCCATCCCCCCTGCCGCCCAGATGTTTTTCCACGAGTCGCTGTGATACAAGCACCGAAAGAATCCCCGCCACGAAAAAGCCAAACAATAGATATGGCGACATCTCGGCTGCGGTGTTCCAAAAATCAACAATTATCGACCTGGCAAAATCAATCATTATGCACCTCAGTTTTCAAATCGGTTGCTGATTTTGTATCGTTTCTTTTTAGTCCAAAATTAGAACCTTATGCTGTTTAACACCTTTCGAAGTGTTTGGGCCGAAGCTTTCAGGGCGGTTTGTTCATCCTCAGAAAGTGAGGCTGTTATAATCCGCTCAACGCCGGTTTTTCCAACAACACACGGAATACTAAGACAAATGTTATCAATGTCATATTCGCCCTGCAGCAGCAATGAGACCGTTAATATGCTGTGTTCATTTCGTAAAATTGCTCCAGAGATACGGGTCAAAGACAGGCCTATAGCATAATACGTGGAGCCCTTATAGTCGATAATATGATAGGCTGAATCCCGAACGCGATGGAAGATATCTTCATGTCCTTTTTTAGGTTCGCAACCCCGGCAGATAATACAATAGTCCTTCATAAGAACGCCGGCAACGTGTGTCATGC
>CAYTND010000235.1:0-4381 GCA_964438965.1 uncultured Pirellulales bacterium | reverse complement strand
GCCTGCATCGCCCTGCACGAAGCGATGGAAGAAGTGGAGTCCGGGAAGCGGCAAGCCCAAGAGGTTCCCTCACCTGTTGCTTTGGCTATCGAGCGGCTCCAGGGCAAAAGAAAAAAGCCTTAACCCGGTCGAGCCGGAACCAAACAGGGTCGGATAAAAGGCTGACGCCTCAACGAAACCGCCTTCTGCTCATAAGCATCCATCTGATTCACACGGCCGCAATCTCCCTCCCCACCCTCTTTCGAGGGAGGGAGATTGCTTGTTCTGAAAATAAAAAGCTTCGCTATTGCTGCCGGGCTGATCAAACGCCACGCCAAATAACGACGATTTGGCATGTCGTTTGAAGCATCCCTCGGTTTGCCGACATCGAAGCACCCATACGCTATCGAAGATGATATTGTCCAGGTGATTCAATCGGGATATATAAGATATTTGTTTCTGATTTTTCGAAAAGATTCCAGCCCAGCTTGCCATTTATTCCGGAGTTTATTCAGGGATGACCGGCTTGTGATAGCATTGCGAATCGTTGAGGTTCCGCATAGACGGTCAAAGTGTCCAGCCTTCCATTGGAAGTTGCGCGGATACATCCGGTAAATCTCATTGACGATTCTGACGCCACTGTAATATGGCTCAAGCCGGTCCCTTTCTGTTATGATAATCCGGACACCGTTACATTCTTGACCTTGATATTTTGAGCTTGCAGGCGTGAAACGCACCGGCTCAAAGTGCATGCCCGGCAGGCCCAGTTTGTTAAGTCGGTCAGCGAAGCGTTTTGAATTGAACCAGGGCGCACCGAATTGCCTGAACGGCCTTTTCGTTCCTCTGCCTTCGGAGACATTAGTTCCTTCCAAAAGACACAAGCCCGGATAGACTGCGGCGGTTTCAAGGTCGGGCATATTTGGTGAGGGCTTTATGAAAGTTAGTCCGGTTTGGTCGTACCACATCCGGCGGCGCCAGCCTTTCATAGGTATTACGACAAGGTCGGCCTTAACGCCGCCGTCAAGCCAGCCCTGTTCATTGAACATTTTCGCTAACTCTCCTGCGGTCATACCGTGTCTAACCGGGATAGGATATAAACCGACGAAACTGGCCAGTCCCATTTCGAGAATATTGCCTTGAACGTTAGAGCCGTTTATGGGGTTCGGACGGTCCAGGACAATAAAACCCTTACCATTTTCCGCCGCTGCTTCCATTGCCAAAGACATCGTATAAATGTAGGTGTAGAACCGGGCGCCGATGTCCTGTATGTCGAAAACCAGAACGTCTATATCCCGCAGCATTTCGCCTGTGGGTTTTTGCGTCTGTCCATATAGGCTGTAAACCGGCAAATGATAGACCGGGTGGATTTGGCTATCAATTTTTTTAGCATCCCGCTCTTTACCCCATAGACCATGTTCAGGACTGAAAAGGGCGGTAACGGTCACGCCGGCCATACCCCTAAATACATCTACTACGTACTTGCCGTTACTGTTGTATGCAGTGTGGTTGGTTATGATTCCAAGGCGCTTGCCCTGGAACACTTCTTTGTATGCGCCCACACGGTCCAATCCGGTCTTAACCGAACCTTGGCCGCCGGCAGGCGAGCCTTGACAGCTTGAAAACATAATAAAAAGACTTAAGATTATGGTTGTCTTTACCGATTTCATTTGTTTTGTCAGCTTATACTATAACCTACTTTTTAAACTGAAGCAAGCGGCCGGAAAGCTTGAATTTTCAGGATGGATTTGGTATTATATCGGAAATGAGGCTCAGGCCCGATGTATCGGGATAGCTGAGCAGGTTTATCTTCGGAGATGTCCTATGAAACTTACAAAAAATCCAAACCGTAGAGAAATACTCAGTACTCTGGGCATCTTGCCCGTCCTTGGCATGGCCTCATGTTCACTCTCAAAACGAGGACCACGAGACAAAGTAGATGCTATAACCGGCCCCACTTTGATTGTCGAGTCGGATAGAAAGGAATATGCCAGGCTCAAGGCCATGGATTTGACCGACCCGAAAGTAGTTGCCAAGCAGAAGAAAATGCCCGTTGGCAAAATCGGCAATCTTTCCATCGGCCGTCTCATCAGCGGCAGCAATCTAATTAGTATGAATATGCACGCAAGGGATTTAGATTATGTAAGCGCCCTTGCAGCCAATTACAACACCGAAGAAAGAGTCTTGATGACACTAAAGAAATGTGAGGAACATGGAATCAATACGATCGTTCTAAAAAATCACAATTTCAAGCGGTTCAGATTGTCAAGATACTGGGACCAGTGGGGCGGCAAAATGAAATGGATTGCCGATGTTATCACCACGGACATCAACAAGTACGAAAAGCTATTGGTCGAACATCTGGAGCTGGGAGCGTCGGCAGCCTATTTGTGGGGGGGGGCCAGTGACATCTGGTATTTTCAGAAGAAACAGGACAATATCCTCAAGGCCTTCGAGATAATGAAGAAATACGATATTCCCGTTGGTATTGGCGCGCATCGGCTGGAGCCTATCGCGTTTTGTGAAAAGGAAGGGCTTGTGCCTGACTTCTATATAAAGACACTGCATCATGACCGATATTGGTCTGCTCATCCGAAAGAGAATAGGCGGTACATGGAGATGTACGAGAAGGAGTCCCCCAATCATGCGAAATACCACGATAACCTGTGGTGCAACAATCACGCGGAGACTATAGCGTTTATGCAGGATGTAAAAGTCCCCTGGATAGCCTTCAAGGTTTTGGCTGCCGGAGCCATCGGAGCCGAGGAAGGATTCAAGTTTGCGTTTGACGGTGGTGCAGACTTCATTTGTGTAGGCATGTTTGATTTTCAAATAAAGCAGGATGTGGAACTTACCCAAAAGGCCATTGCAGAATCAAATAATCGTAAACGTCCATGGATAGCATGAGCATGAAGATTAAATGTGACATAATCCGCCTTAGGCTTCAGTATAATTTAAAAGAATTCGCCGGGTATGCCGCGTCCTGTCCCACAGGGAAAGTCAGCAGCACACCCGGCGAATATGAAAGTTATTTATTCGCGAGGTACTCGCTTAATTAACGAACCTGTACGGTCATATGGCTTCTAAGCTCTTCCAGCCGCTCAGTAGGACTACTCAGGCCGCCGATAATGGTGTAAACTCTTAAGGAGTCTCTGCCGTCTTCGTATATCCCGCGGTGGATTGTAGCCTTGCCGGTTATCTCTGACAAGACGTCAAATGCGTAGTCGATGTTGTCCTGTAAGCCTTTGACGTTGGCCATCAATCTCTTTCCACCGACAGCTATACAGCCGGAGACTTTGGAGGACGTTAGATCGAATCCACCTGCGAGCAGTGTCTTCTCGAGGTTCTTTTTCACTGCCTCTGACAGTGAGAACTTATCGCTGAATTTACTTACTTTGGTCAGGCCCATTATCGCGCATCCGCCGGATTCCATAATGCTGTGATAATCTACCGGGTCGAACGAAGTGTACTGGCTGCTCAAGGCGCTGACCTTGTTGAAGATATCGAACAGACTTGCGACAGTGTTGTTGATGCTGGGCCAGAATGACCTTACCGTCATTCCCGGATACATCTTGTTAATCTTGTCGTTATCGACAATGATAAGGGGCGATATCTTCCCTGAGGTGGCCATTTGACTTAACTCCCAGGCCGCTTTGTACGCATTTTCAGCGATCAGTGGAGAGCTGGCTTCACCTACAGTGGGTAAAGTCATAATGACACCCACGTTCTTGTTGGGATTGTTCAGGCCGATATACCGTGCATATCTTTTGGCAATCTCTATCAATCCAACGACGCTGCCGCTGCCGGTACCACCACCAGCTCCGAAGCAAACCATAATATGGTCAACTTGAGAGCCGAATGTCTGCCTGGTAAGGTGCAGAATATCCTGCTGATGCTGCTGGACGGCTTCTTTGCCTCTTTCCATGTCCTTGCCGGCACCCTTCTCACCTATGTTCATTAGGAACTTTTGGTTCTTCGGAATATCGAGCAAATCTAAATCATGGTGAGTCGTATTCACAGCCAGGACCTTCTTATAACCAAGGTCATAGAAAGACTTCACCAGTCTTCCACCGCACTGACCTGCACCGATCCAGGCATAGCGGGTAGAACCCTTGATATGGTCCACAACACCAACCTCTTGCTCAATATTCGGTTCATATTGCTCCAAAGCCAGAGTGGGTAGTAACCAGGCGTTGAAATCAAATTCGCCCTTTGACGTTACCGGGCTGCGTCTTTGAGTGACTTTCTTTGTAGTCTGTCTGGTTGACTTGGCCTTCGGGCTTACTCGCCTCTTGGCTGTCGGACGTTTCTTGGCTGTCGGACGCCTCTTGGCTGTCGGACGTGTCTTGACTGTCGGACGTTTCTTGGCTGTCGGACGTTTCTTGGCTGTCGGACGTTTCTTGGC
>CAYTND010000234.1:0-4384 GCA_964438965.1 uncultured Pirellulales bacterium | reverse complement strand
CTGGCTGCCGATACCTTTTTGGCTAAAGTCGCCATCCCTGGGCGGAACATTCATCGAATCCCCACCGAGTATGACGATTTCAAGGCTGCTGCATCCTGCTACGAACAAACCATTCGAGAGGTCTTCGGCCTCGATGAAAACCAGGGGCCTGAATTTGATTTGATTGTACTTGGGATGGGTGCTGAGGGGCATACCGGCTCGCTGTTCCCGAACTCCTATGCAGCTTTTGATACGGAAGATTTGGCGTGCGTTGTTTACGTTATGGATGAAGACCTCAACAGGATAACTCTGACACATCCGGTTTTACGTGCTGCGTCTCATTTGGCTATTTTGGTTTCCGGCCGGGAAAAGGCCGGCATTTTGAAAGAGGTTTTGACCAGCGAGCCGGATGAGGTGCGCTATCCCATTCACGCCCTGTGGCCCATTCTTGATAAGGTTACCTGGCTGGTTGACAAAGACGCGGCAAAATCCTTGTGATTGTGGCGATTTGAGTTAGGCTGGATAAGACAAGCCACCATTTCACAAAGGACAGTGCACAAACAGGCTTTTTGTTTTTTTCCTTTGGTTTTTAAGTTTACTCTGGGATGATTAGTTTTGTGCCCGGTCTGAGTTTATTTACATCCTTTATTATTTGACGGTTGGCTTCGAGAATCATTTGCCATTTATTTGCGGAGTAGTAGTATTTGCGCGAAATCTCAGAAAGAGTTTCTCCTTCGCGTACGATGTGGAATCTTTGGGTTTTTATCTTCTCGGCTTGTTCATATATCGTTGAATCCGGCGGTTTTGATTGATTGTCTTCTGTGGTCTGTGCGGTTAAACCGTTTGTCGAAAAATTATTTGTCGCGGCGGGGTCTTCCTGTGGAGATGGGTTACTGCGAGGGTCCGGCCCTTCTGCTTTCGGACTCAGGCCGGGGCCGATAGAGAGCCAGAGCATAACGGCCATTACCAGTACCAGGCCCACGAGCATTCCTATTTTCAAGTCTTTTTGCATTTAAGGGCGTATAGGAAGAACTGAACTATATACTATCTGTTTTCAATTCCTATTTGCCTTTTTCTTTTTTTGTTTTTGTGCCGAGCAGCAATATTGGTGCTGCTATTGCGATGGACGAATATGTTCCTATGATGATGCCTAAGCCGATTGCGAAGGTAAAGCCTCTCAGCCCCGGGCCGCCCCAGATGTACATTATCAGCACAACTATAAACGTTGTGAAGGATGTCAAAATGGTTCTTGAAATAGTCTGGTTAATGCTGTTAGTGATTACCTGTGGATTGAGGGAGCGGGCCTTGCCGCGGTTTTCCCGGATACGGTCGAAGACGACAATTGTATCGTTAAGCGAGTACCCAATGAGTGTCAGGAAGGCGGCTATCATTGCCAGGTTGATTTTGAAATCTCCGATTAAAAGAGCTTCGCCAATTGATGTTCCCGCGATATAGGTGCAGGCGGCAACGGCGCCGAGTGTGATGCACACATCGTGCACCAATGCTGTAATGGCGGCAATGCCGTATCGAACGTTTCCGAATCGAACCCATATATAAGTAACGATTGCAAATAACGACAGGACGATGGCAATCAAAGCCCGCTGCTTTTGTTCTGCTCCCACTGAAGGGTCAAATTGCCTTACTCGCGGCAGTGATGCTTCAAGTTGGGTTGCAGCTAAGACTTTGGCGGTTTCGTTTTCAATAAACCGTGTCCATTCGTCATCGGTCAGTTCACGAAACCCCGCTTCCTGTTCTGCGCTTACGTAAACAAAAGAATCTATGGGCTGGTTTGGTTCGGTTGTTGTTAGATTTGGGCCAAGGATTTCGTAAGGATACTGTTCGAGGTCTTGCATGTCAGGCTTAAACAGTAAATCCTTGAACCTTTGTTTGATTTCCCCGGCGGTGGCGGCTCTTTCGATTTGGCATTCAATCTTGACCCCGCCCACAAAATCAGCAAGTTCAGGATAAGAATCTATCAGCTCGTTGGATATTTTTTCCTTCGAGGTAATATTGGGTTGAAGATTTTGTTGAACTTCCAGCTCATCTGCGAAAGCAGCTAATATTGCGTTATTGACAACCTCATCAATCTGTGGCTCTGATATGTCAGCCTCAGGAAAAGCTGTTGTCAGTACGTCTTTGACCAGCGACTGGTTCATCTGGCTTGTTGTTATCTCGAATTGCGCGGGGTTATCGGTGTCCTGTGTTACGAGCAGATTGTTAAGTTCGGCGCCAAATTGGTCCTGAGTTTTTTCGATAGCAGTGGTTAACTCATCAGTCGTTTGCTGGTTCTGCCGGGAGAAAACTACAGTAACAGTTATTTTGTTTGTTTCGGTGGTGTTGATTTCATATTGTTTACCTGATTCTCCGATGCTGTAAACATTCGCTGTTGCAAGGGCGGGATTGGGTTTGTTCGGGTCGTTTCCAATTTCACGGATTCTGTCTTCCACTTCCTGCCGGCTCAACGGTTCCTTTAGATTTATCTGGACGCTCGTTCCGCCGGTGAACTCGATATCGTATTTATTGTTCTTAACGTTATCTCTTGTAAAGAATGCAACCAGGCCTGCTGCAATCAGCACAAATGATATGCAGAAGAAAATCGGCCTTAAGCGCATCCAGTTTATGTTCGGCCTGTGTATCAGGCGCAGCATTAATAAATGGTCTTTGATAATTCTTTTGGATAAGAGAAAATCGAAGACTGTCCGCGTTACGAACAAAGCCGTGAACATACTCGATGCGATACCGAGCATAAGCACAATGGCAAATCCTTTTACTTCTTCCGACGCACGCCAGTAAAGAATCGCAGCGGTAATGAATGTAGTCAGGTTCGCATCCAAAATAGTTCTAAATGCTTTTTGGTAGCCGTTCGTTATGGCGATTCTCAAAGACGAGCCTTTCAACTGCTCTTCGCGGATTCTTTCAAAGACCAGCACGTTGGCATCGACACTCATACCAATGGTTAGTATGATGCCGGCGATTCCGGGCAATGTGAAAGTTGCTCGTATGCCTGCCATTATTGCCAAGACAAAAAGCAGATTCAGAAACAGTGCCACATCTGCGATTGAGCCGGCCAAGCAATAGTAAATCGCCATACATATAACGACCGCTACAAAGCCGATTAAACCGGCTTTGATGCCCTGGTCGCGATTATCGGCGCCGATAGAAGGCCCTATTGTATTCATAGAGATGGGCTGCTCTATCAGCCGTGCGGGCAAAGAGCCGGCGTTTAGTTTGTTGACCATATCCTCGACTTGTGTTTGAGTGAAGCCGCCTGTTATTATGCCCCGTCCGCGTATCCTCTCGCTTATGTTTGGTGCCGATATCGCAATTCCATCGAGCAGGATACAGAGCGGCCGGCCGACGTTTTCCCCTGTAACATTGGCGAATAACTTTCCGCCTCTTGCGTCCAGTGTAAAGCCGATAGCTCTTCGGCCCATTCTGTCGGTTGTCGGATTGGCCCTCTCCAGTTTCCACTGTCTTTCGCCGGGGCTGCGCAGCATGGTTTCATTCGGCTTGTTGCCTGCTAAGACATAATATTTGTTGCCGAATTGTGCAACAATTGAAGGGTCTTTGTCGTCCACCTTCCATTCGTTGATATTTTCTATCTCACACCATACATACTGGTTGTCTGAGGCGTATTTGGGCCCTTTTTCCTTAAGTCTTTCCACGTAGCCGGCCATCTGGTCCATATCCACGTCAGGATGTTTCTGTGTTGGAAGTACTCTATACTCGAGTATTCCGGCGCCTTTTAGCATTCGCTGTAGGTCCTTGGGGTCATCGAGTCTGCCTCTGAAAGGAAGATACTTGTCAAATGCCGCCACTACGTTGTTAATTTCATTAACCCGGTCCGGAAAATCGGTTTTGAGCTTTTCGATTTCCCCCCTGCGTCTCGGTGACTTGGCGGGCATTTCGAGGCAGATGTTTAACTGGTCTGTAGTCAGGTTTAGTTGGTCGATGGCCCGTATTGCCTCTTTGTATTTAGTATTTGTGTTCGGGTCGGTCAACTGGTTAACGACTTTGGACCACTCGGTGTAGGTTTTAACATACCCAGCCAGCAGGTCAAGACTATCATTGGCATCTGTGAATTCTCTTAGCCTATCGGCCAGTTCTTGTTCGTTTAGTTTTGCCAAATCGCTTCTGTCTCGATGTATTTTGTCGAGGTCAAGTCCAGCCTCTTTAAGTTTTAAGTTTTGATTTTCGAGTTTTGAGTCGAGGTTGTCCCTTTTATTTTGCAGGTCCTTGCGTTCGTCATAAACTGTGGCAAGGGTCTCAAGAATTGTTACCCTGTTAGGGTCGGCCTGTGCAAAATCCTTGAAAGCCTCAGCTCGTTCTTCTGTCGGCATATCAAGTGACCGCATAATCTTGGAACGGCTTACGTTTTTGGCAAGCAGCTCATCTAAAGCTCTTT
>CAYTND010000233.1:0-4389 GCA_964438965.1 uncultured Pirellulales bacterium | reverse complement strand
GGTTGATGAGTATCGCAATTTGTTAAAACCATTTAAATTTATCAATCCCAACGGCGGCCCGTATGGATTTGTTGATGTCGCCGAGGGTAAGATAGACTGCTATTTCGCACGTCAGCAGCCCTTCGTTGACGTATTTTCGGGAATTTATATCGCCCAGCAGGCCGGCGCAGTCGTAACCGATTTCGACGGCAATCCCGTTGAATTCGTCGCCGAGGAACAGACCGTCTGGGATGTGCTCGCCACAACTAATCAGGCCCTGCACGAGCAGGTACTTTCCGCAATAGCTGATTGTAGAAAAAAGATGGGTGTTTTATAATTTTAGATTTGAGAGGAACAACATAATGGCGGATGAAGTAATAAAACTGCAAAGTTTAAGAAAAGAGGATATTCCTGCCGACTTTCGGGCGGAGACATATTTTGACTTTAATGCTCACCCATTCGAGCACCAGGGCCTTCTTGAACAGACTGATTATGTTTATGCGGCAATACTCGGTATCGACGAATACGCTACAAAATGGCTCGCCGATACAATCGCTAAGAAGCGTTCGGCTGCAAGTGCCTTCGATAACAAAACGCCAAAGCCCGCCCATACTATTGGTAATTTCGAGGTGCTGCTTGAAGACGGCGTGGTCTTTGAACCGGCCCGGATTATCGGTAGCCAAAAGGACGACCTAAGGTATAGTATCTACGTTGGCAAAGGCGCAAGAGTCATCGGTACTGACATCTACCTTGAAAAGGGCAGTATATATATCGGCGCAGAAACTACCGTTGAACCTGGGGTTGGCATCAAAGGCCCGGTCATCATTGGCAAAGAAACCGAGCTGCGCCAGGGCGCTTACCTCCGCGGCGACTGCATTATCGGCAATGGCTGCGTAATCCGCGGCGAAATCAAGAATTGTGTCTTAATGGATAAGGCCAACTTCCCCCATCCATCTTATCTCGGTGATTCACTCTGCGGCTATATGACGCATTTCGGCAACCAGGCAACGACCGCAAACCTCGGTATTTTTGCAGGCCTGGTGGAAAGACATAAGCGAAAGCCCCTGGTCATTCGCTGCAACGGAAGAGCTTATGACATTGGCAATCCCAAAATGGGAATCTGTATGGGCGACTTTAGCCAGGTCGGATGCAATTGTGTTTCCGACCCGGGTACGTTCTTAAAGCCGTACACCATTACATATCCTCTGGCCCGGATTTCAAAAGGCTTCTATGGCCCTAATGAAATACTAAAGAACAAGCCGCTTGAGCATGGTGTCATCGAGCGAA
The DNA here is from genome assembly GCA_964438965.1 of uncultured Pirellulales bacterium. GTDB lineage: Bacteria > Planctomycetota > Phycisphaerae > Sedimentisphaerales > Anaerobacaceae > NIOZ-UU13. The sequence goes on along the minus strand of CAYTND010000233.1, from coordinate 3,123 downwards.
GTCCTTACAAACCGCCGGCATAACCACAGATTGAAGTTGATTAACACAGATAAATATGAAAACAGTTCTGCTCAAAAATGGCTTTCTGGTAACGCCGGAGCGTCTGATGCGCAGCGATATTGTCCTGCGCAATGGCAGGGACCCCGCCTTGCGGGAATCCAGGATTGAGTTTGTCAGCGACAAGACCGACTTTGATGTGGTTGTGGACATCACCGGCAAATATGTCGTGCCGGGATTTGTTGACATACATTTTCACGGTTACAACCTCTTTGAATTCACCACCGGCCTTTATGACCCAAAATTCAGGACCTTTGATAATAGTCCGTCTGCTTATGAATATGGCTTGAATATGTTAAGTGAGACCCTCGTTAGGTTTGGTGTTACAGGTTTTTACGTTGGGACCTGGGCCAGCCCAATTGAGAATCTCAAGAATTGTTTTGCTCAACTGTATCATTATCTAAATAAGCCGGAAACTCAACGGGGCGCCAGGATTTTGGGTGGACTTTTAGAAGGCAGTTTCATTAACCCTCAGATGGCCGGCGCACAAAATCCGGACGACGTTCTTGAATTTGTCACCGGCTCCTTCGACAGAATCGAGGACAAAGGGACCATCAAGCTGGCAAATGTGGTGCCGGATTTTGGGCGTGCCAGTTGTGAGCTGACCGAATATCTCACCAGCAAAGACATCGTGGTAGGGGCCGGGCACAGCAGCGCAACCTGTGAGCAGATTGCCGAAGCAGCCGGAGCCGGGCTTAAGTACTTCATCCACTTTACCAATGGCCCAACGGGGGGTTCGTACAAGCCATTCCACGGCGGAGGAGCGATTGAAGCAGTGCTGAAATCCGACGAACTTTATGCCGAGCAAATTCTTGACGGCTGCCATGTCAACCCCGCATACGTAAGGGACATCCTGAGGCGCAAAGGTACGGGTAGGATAGTTGGGGTAACAGACTGCCTGTTCGCAGCAGGTTCGGACATCAGGCAGTTCACCAGTGGTGGTGTCCGTGGCGCCGTCAGCGAAAACGGTGAATACTTTCAAGCCGTCGGCAAGCCAAACACGCTCTTCAGCAGCAATCTAACGATGGACCGTGGATTTGCCAACCTGCTCAATTGGCTCACCGCGGATATGCAGGGCATTTGGAACCGCCGGCATGAGGCGATGGAGCTGGAAAAAGCCTTAGTGGCAACCTCAAAAATATTCTCTACCAATGCGTGCAAACTAACAGGCCTGGAAAAGGAAGGCTACGGTTCGGTTGTTGACGGGGCAAAGGCTGATTTGTGCGTGCTTGATATCACCGGCTCGCCGGGTAATTACAAGGTAACCGTCGAGTTGACTATAATCAATGGCGATACGGCGTACTCAGCTAAGTAAAGTTTATTATTTGCCTGTATATTGAACAACCCCCGTTTACACGGGGGCATCTTGGAGAACGAAAACTTATGGCTGTTGAAATCAGCGGCCGGCGACCGGTCAGCGATTGGATTGCTCTGATTAAAGAGGCAAACAGTGCATTTGACAACAAGCTGGACCAAATTTACGGCGATAATGAGGATTTGAAGAGAGAAGCGGCCCAGATGTGTTTGCGCAGCCTTGAAGCATTTGCCGATAGATATAGTGCAGACCACAGCGTCATCATAATAAGCTCAGCCGGTCGTGTTAACCTGTTAGGCACTCACATTGACCACCGCGGCGGGTCGGTAAATCCTGTCTGTGTCAAACAAATGTGGCTGGTAGTCGAGCCGCGTGATGACGACCGGGTGCTGGCAAAAAATGTCGAGCCGGGTCGGTTTCCCGATGAACAATTCCGTATCAGTGCCTGCCTGCCGGACGGGGAGAAAATCCGGGACTGGGATACGTGGTGTCACAATGAGTTTGAAAAACGCAAACACGAAACATCGGTTACCTGGTCGAATTATATACGTGCTGCGGTGCTGTACTTTCAGCATCTCAACACGAAAGACGATGGTACTTTCGCACGGACGATTAAGGGGATGAATATGATGTTTTATGGCAATGTCCCCATAGCTGCGGGGCTTGGTTCATCGTCGGCATTGGTTATGGTCGCAGCAGAAGCGGTAATACGGATAAACGCGCTTCAGATTGAGCCTGCCGATTTAGTTGAGCACGCAGGTTTCGCTGAATGGTATGTGGGCACCCGCGGGGGATGCAGCGACCACGCCGCTATTATATTCGGCAAGCCCGGTACAATCCTACACATTACGGCTTTTCCACTGATGGTAGAAGACGCTGCGCTTCCGGCCGGCTACAGCTTCATTCTGGCCAACAGCGGTATCGAGGCGAAGAAACAAGCCGGCGCCCGCGATATCTTTAACAGCCGTGTGGCTGCCTATATATTCGGCTTGATGATGATACGCAAAAACTTTCCAGAGTATGCCGACAAGCTCGAACGACTTCGTGATGTCAATCCGGAAAGACTTGGAGTTGATGAGGTCCAAATCTATCGAATGATAAAATCACTGCCCGCCTCTGTCAGCCGTGCGGACATTTTGGAATTCCTTCCGGAACGCGGGCAAAAGATTCGTCGTGTCTTTAGAAGTCACGATGAACCTGAACAGGGCTATCATGTCAGGCAGATATGTCTTTATGGGATAGCCGAGTGTATTCGTGCTGAGATGGCCCCACAGTGTCTGAGAACGGGAGATATGAAGACCTTCGGCGAGTTAATGAGCATCTCCCACGATGGCGACCGCGTAACAAAAGTAGTGAACGGAAAACGCATACCAACCGACAACAGTTACCCCGATGCAGGGATTGATGCCCTGATAAGCGACCTAAAATCAGGTGACCAGCGGCGTATGAACTTGGCTCGGCTGTGGCGTCAGAGCGGCGGGTATAACGTCAGCCTGCCCGAAATAGATATGCTCGTTGACATCGCGCTGACGACTCCAGGTGTCCTCGGCGCCGGCCTTGTCGGCGCCGGAATGGGCGGCAGCATCGTGGCTGTCGTCGAAGATAAACATGCCCGGCAGCTCATCGAAAATATGGCTGAACAATATTATCGCCCGCGCAATCTACAGGTGGGGGCGGAAATAATCACCCCTGTGGGTGGTTTGTGCACGATGGATGTCTAAGGCAACGATTAGGTTATCAGGCCCCTAAGG
>CAYTND010000232.1:0-4390 GCA_964438965.1 uncultured Pirellulales bacterium | reverse complement strand
GCCTTGTCCTCGCTCAGCCAAAAACGAAACCTAATTTCTTTACCAGTCCTTAGCTGCTGACATCGATACAAACCAACTGTCCATTGGCGTTTCGTGCATAGATTCTACCGTTGGCCAGGACCGGAACCGTCCAGCACTTGCCCGTCAGAATCTGTGCCGAGGAGAGCTCCTTGAACCCTTGCGGTGAGGCCTCCGCGATCACCAGCTTGCCCTTCTCACTGAGGATAATCAGCTTGCCGTCGGCTATCATAAGACTTCCTTTGCCAAGCCCTCGCTGGGACCATTTTACCTGGCCGCTCTTGGAATCCAGACACCTCAGCTCTCTTTCGTCGAACCCGTAAATGTATCCCTTCCACAGCACCGAGCTGTTGAAATGGTTCCTCATGTTCTTGTTGCGCCAAACTCCAGTAACATTACTGCCCTCGATTTTCAAAAGCGTGCAGCCTTGATTATATCCGGAAGAAATGAATATCGTGTTACCGGAGATGATAGGGTCTCCAATATTAGCTTCGTATTTCGTTTCCCATGGAAATTGCCAGATTATTTTTCCCGTTGCGGCAACCATTCCCACAATTTCCCTGGCAGCAAATATCGCCACGCACTTTTGGCCGTTCGAAGTAAAAGGCACCGCCGTAGCGTACCCGGTCGGGTCCTTTCCACTTTTCCATATCACACTACCATCAGCTTTATTAAGCGCTATACCCCGGCTACCTGCATTAAGAATAACCATGTTGTCGATTATAAACGGTGAACTGGCAAAGTACCACTTGGGGTGTTTCAAGCCTAATTCCTTATTCAGATTCTTATGCCAAACTATTTGGCCTGTTGCCGCATTGAAACGGATCGCATCGCCATTCTTGCTGAAGGTATAAACTGCGTTACCATCTACCGTCGGTGTTGCGGATGGGCCGCCTTCATGCTGCTTCTTATATAAAGGACACGGGTAAGATTTCTTCCATATTTCTTCGCCCGTTTTAGCATCAAAACAATAAAGTATGTCGTTATTCTTGATGTTGCCCATTGCATAGACACGGCCATTACTTACAGCCATTGAAGCAAAACCTGTTCCAATTGATTTTTCCCATGCCACTTCCGGCCCGTCTTCGGGCCAGGTTGCACTCCAGCCGGTTTCACTTGATATTCCGTTGTAATTAGGCCCCCGCCAGTTGGGCCAATCTGCCGCTTCGGCAGTATTATAAAAGCCTGCCCCAATTGCACTTATGCTGAGTCCAAATACCAATGCCTGCACGTAACCTTTAATTACTTTTCTCGATTTCATAAAATTTCTCCAAAAAGGATAGTTTACTCTCAATCTCATACAAAATTACGTTACGAATGTCAACCTCTTAATGTTCTCATAATTCTATAATTATATCGTAAATGCCAATGCTCCCGTCGGACAGGCGTTTACGCATTGGTCCGCGGAGTGCTTGAGAGCTTGAGCTATTGAACGGTCAAAAGGTACCGCTACCCGAACATCAAAGCCACGGCCTACAAAGGTCAGTCCAAGCTCTTCACCCGCCCTGGCAGCAGTTTGTATGCAAAGACCACAGTCTATACACTTGCCGGCTTCATAGATTATATCTCCCGCACCAATTGAACCGGACCCGCCCGTTTGTACCTCGGGCAGCGCTGAGTCTTTGCCCAGGTGGCAATTGGTGCGGGATTGAAGCTGCTGAGTAAACAACCGGCGCTGGCTTTTATACCGTGTGGGCTTGGCTTCATAGTCCTGGCCATACTGCCTCAATTTACAACTATCAGCCTTGCGACAATCACAATGCAGGCAGCGTGTTGCCTCTTTGCAGGCCTGCCGGTCGGTGAAACCATCATCTTTTCCTGAGGGTCTCGTCCGCTGTGCTTTGTCGGAACAGGCTAAGAATTTCTCAATCTCTCCGTTCATTAGTTTGCCGATACGAGTATTGAATTCTTTAATCGGCCCGGTTACTGAGTCCGCCTTCGGCGGAGACAAATACTGACTGATAGAAACAGCCGCCTCTTTCCCGTCCGCCACCGCCCGCACTGTAAGCTTGCGCTTATGAACAGCATCTCCACCTGCAAATACACCCGGCAGATTCGTCTGGTAAGTTTTGCCGTTTACTTTGATACCATTGGGACTTGCCTCAAGACCCATCGACTCGGCGTCATCGGGCTTTAGCTGACCAACAGCCACAAAGACAGCATCAAAATCCTTTCGCAAATCTTCCATCAATAAATCAGTGCCTATTCGTGTTTGACCTTTAAATTTCATTCCGAGTTTTTCAATTAACGCGATTTCCTTATCAAGCACTTCAATTGGAAGATGCTCTTTAGGAACGGCATAGCGCAGCATACCGCCGGGTTTTTCGTGGTCATCAAAAACCGTACAATATAATCCGGCCTGTTGCAGATAATACGCAGCAGCCAGACCGGCGGGGCCGGCCCCGACAATAGCCACGCGTTTATTCTGCGTAGGTTTGCAGGGCGGCAAATATGGGTTCGCAGACTGCAAGTCGAGGTCGGCAACGTAGCGTTTCAAAAAACAGATTGAAACCGCCTCGTCAAACACGGCCCGTCTGCAGCCTTTTTCACAAGGCTTCGGACAAATCCGTCCCAACACCGCAGGCAATGCGATATCCTTCTTGACAGTTTCAATTGCGTCCCGAAACTTACCGGCTGCAATCTGGCGAATCATCAATGGAATGTTCATCCGGGCGGGACATATAGTCTGGCAGGGCCCGAGGCAATCTCCCACGTGGTCACTTAAAAGCAGTTCCAAAGCTGCCCTTCTTGCCTGAAGAACTTCTTCTGAATTGCTTGCAACACGCATACCATCTTTAACAACAGTACCACAGGCAGGCACAAGATTATCCAAACCGTCGATTTTGACCACACACACCATGCAGCTGGTTGAAGGCTTATAATCTTTCAGGAAACACATTGTAGGAATCTCGATACCGAGCTTGCCTGCGGCATCGAGAATTGTAGCACCACTATCAACTTCAATTTCACAATTATCTATAAACAATTCGGGCATTGTTTACTGAACCTCAATAGCATCAACCGGACACACGCTCTCACAGGTACCGCAGCGAATACACTTTTCAGGATCGATTTCGTGCTTCTCGTACGGCTTCATCTCAATGGCATCAACCGGGCAGTGCTGTGCGCATAAACTGCAACCGATGCAATCATCCGTTACCGAATACGTAATAAGCGCTTTACACTTTCCGGTAGGGCAGCGTTTTTCAAGGTGAGCTTCGTACTCATCGCGGAAATATTTAATAGTTGAAAGAACCGGGTTCGGTGCCGTTTTGCCAAGTCCACATAGACTTGTTCTCCTAACCATTTGAGCCAAATGCTCCAGCTCCTCGATATCGGTTTTTTTGCCCTGCCCGTTACACAAGCGTTCGAGGATGTCCAGCATTCGGCGGGTGCCTATTCTACAGAAAGTACATTTGCCGCAGGATTGATTCTGAGTAAAGTCCAGAAAATACCGTGCGATATCAACCATACAGTCTGTTTCGTCCAGTACCACCAAACCACCGGAACCCATCATCGCTCCAACGTCTTTGAGCGCTTCAAAGTCAACAGGAATATGTGCAAGGTTGGCCGGCACGCATCCACCGGACGGCCCTCCGACCTGGACCGCTTTTAGCTTTAATTGGCCTGCAATTCCGCCGCCGATATCGTGTACAATCTGGTGCATAGTAATACCCATCGGCACTTCAATGAGGCCCACTCTCGCCACTTTTCCCGCCAGTGCAAAAACCTTTGTCCCCTTACTGCTGCTCGTGCCAAACCTAGCGAACGCTTCAGGGCCATTGCGTATAATCCACGAGACCACGGCGTAGGTTTCGACGTTGTTAATAAGCGTTGGTTTGTCCCAAAGCCCACTTTCCGCCGGATACGGCGGCCGCAAACGGGGCATACCTCGGCGTCCTTCTATACTGGCCATAAGCGCAGTCTCTTCACCACATACGAACGCCCCGGCACCGGCTACAATCTTAAGGTGCAGCGAAAAATCAGTGCCGAGTATATTATCACCGAGAAAACCTCGCTGTTGACATTGCTCTATGGCTTTGCTGACTCGTTCGAGCGCAAGTGGATATTCTGCGCGAATATAGAAATAACCTTCATTTGCGCCAACCGTATATGCAGCTATTGTCATGCCTTCAATTATGCGATACGGATAAGATTCCATCAGCATCCTGTCCATAAAGGCGCCGGGGTCACCCTCATCACCATTGCATACTACAAATTTTTTGTCGGATTGGCTGTTTCGGACAGCGGACCATTTACGATATGTTGGAAAGCCGGCACCACCTCTTCCACGAAGCCCGCTACCTTCAATCACAGAGATGACTTCATCAGGACTCATCTGGTTTACATACTCTTGCAGCGCTTTGAATCC
>CAYTND010000231.1:0-4438 GCA_964438965.1 uncultured Pirellulales bacterium | reverse complement strand
CCTGGCGGAAAAAATTGTTGGGGCGGTAAAGGCAGGTAAGATTCGACATTTCTTCTTTATCGGTGGTTGTGACGGTGCCAAGCCCGGGCGTAATTACTTTACCGAACTCGCTGAGAAGGTCCCGGATGATTGCGTGATATTGACAGCGGCATGCGGAAAGTACCGGTTAAATGCACGTGATTATGGTGATATTGACGGAATTCCTCGTTTGATTGATACCGGACAATGTAACGACTGCTATTCAGCCATTAAGATCGCAACGGCGCTCGCCGAGGCCTTTGATTGCGGTGTAAACGATTTGCCTCTTTCACTCGTGGTCTCATGGTACGAACAGAAAGCGGTAGCGATTCTGCTGACGCTGCTGCATTTGGGGATAAAGAACATAAGACTTGGTCCGAGTCTGCCGGCGTTTATCAGTCCGAATGTTCTGAATGTGCTCGTAGAGAAGTTCAGCATCAAGCCTATTGGCAATGTCGATGAAGATTTGGCCGAGATGCTTAATAAGTAGCCCCAATCGCTAAAACACATTAAAAGTATCTAACAAAAAGACAGAAAAGATAATAGCAATGAGAAAGCGTTGTATATTATTTATACTGCCGTTTTTTGCATTTGTGACGGTCGATGCGTTCGATGCCGGAGCAGCAGAGCCGGCCAAAGCGGGGCCTAAGTATTTCAATCTGCGTTATGATGAGGACTTCAGTTATCTCAGCGGTCCTGATGGTTCATACGTTAAGGACCCCTGGGATTCTATCAAGTGGATACCAATCGGCGATGACTGGCACCTGACGCTTGGAGGCCAGGCAAGGCTGCGGTTTGAATCCGAAACGGACAAAAGCTTTGGCAGCGGCACAGGACCTTCCCATGATGCTTTCCTTTTGCAGCGGTATTTTATCCACGCTGATATAAAACACGCTGCCGGGCTGCGTTTTTTCCTACAGGGCAAATTCGCGCACGCAAACTTTCGTGACAAAGGCGGTTTCATCGAAAGAACCGGGAACAGTGATTCACCCGATTTGTTTTATGCCCAGATCGAGTACAAGTTCTAACCAAACCTGGTAATCGTTTTTAAATTGGAGCCGTAATGTTTCGTTGGATTTTTGAGGTTATGAAGAAGCGAGGTTTGACATTTGTTGTCGGGTTCGTCTTTGCCATACTCTGCTTTATTGGAATCAATGCTGCAATGGAACCTGCATCAAAACCGGAGTTTTGCGGCAGTCAGTGCCACGAAATGAGAACCGCTTACAGGAGCTGGGAACTTTCCGCACATGGCGCCAACAAATTAGGCTTCCGCACCGAATGCGTGAATTGCCATCTTCCATCAAAGGAAGAGCAATACTTCGCCCATGTCTTCTCCAAGGCATACGAGGGAGGCAAGGACGTTTTTATACATTACCTCATCGGTGGGTACGACATCGAAAAGGCTCGCGAAAAAGCTCTGAAACATATGCCGAACAAAAGATGTATGCACTGCCACGACAGCCTGCTGACCAAACCCGGTAGCTCCGCTGCAAGAAAGGCTCACCTTGTCGCACTAAGTCGTCCCGAAGCAAAGGAGAACAGATGTGTCTCCTGCCATGAAGACGCCGGCCATCAGCGTCAAAAGAAACTATTTTCACCTTAAATAAGGAAAGGGCTAAAGTATGAAATCACGGAAATCTTTGTGTGCAGTGGTCTTACTATTCGCCGTCACTGCCGGCTTGGTAATTGCGCCGTCTGCTTTGGCGCAGCCGACCCCGGAGATGGTCCCTCCGCAGCTAAAAGAATACCGCATCGAACGGGGTATTTCAGAAGATGCCATGGAGTGCATCGAATGCCACACTAAAGAAAGCAGGGGAATCGTTGCCGACTGGGCTTCCAGCAGACACGCCCACGCTAACGTTACCTGCCTCGACTGTCACACCGCCGGCCCCGCCGATATCGATGTCAGCAAGGACCACTTTGAACACGACAAAACCGCGATTAGCGCCATTGTCTCACCGAAGGATTGCTCCCGATGTCACCCGAGCGAAGCTGCCGAGTATGCCCGGAGCAAACACGCCAACACACGTGAGATTCAATGGAAAATCGACCCCTGGCTCAATGACGGACTGAACAATGAAATTGAGCGGGCAACCGGCTGCTATCATTGCCACGGCACGGAGGTGAAGATCAAGGATGGGAAATTTGACAAGAATACATGGCCCAATGTAGGCGTCGGCAGAATAAATCCTGACGGCAGCAAGGGAAGCTGCTCCAGTTGCCACACGAGGCATAAGTTTTCAGTAGCAGAGGCCAGAAAACCCGAGGCCTGCGGCCAGTGCCATTTGGGTCCGGACCATCCACAGATTGAAATTTACGAGGAGTCCAAGCATGGCGCGATTTACCACATCGAAGGTCATAGCTGGAACTGGAACGCCTCCCCGGGCATGTGGACGCCCGGCGTTGACTACCGCACCCCGACCTGCTCGGTCTGTCATATGTCCGGAATAAACGGCTTGCCGACCTCCCATGATGTTACCGAGCGCCTTGCATGGGAGACGCAGGCACCTCTTACAATCAGACCGAGTGAATTCAAGCCGTTCCCCGCGAAGAATGACTGGAAAATTGAGCGCCGGAAAATGGAAAAAGTCTGCCTGGCATGTCATTCCGAGAACTGGACAAAGGGGCATTTTGCCAACTTTGACGCAGCTGTTGCCAATTACAACGACGTCTATTACAAGCCGATGAAGAAACTCATGGATGAGTTGTATGAAAAGAAACTGCTGAGCAAAGACAAGCCCCTGGACGAAATAATCGAAATCGAGTTTTATGAGTTGTGGCATCACGAGGGCAGACGCGCCCGGTTCGGGGCAGCAATGATGGCGCCTGATTATACTTGGTGGCACGGATTCTACGAGCTCAAGAAAAGATGTATGGCCATTGAAGAGCAGGTCGAGGAATTGCTGCGAAACGGCAAGCCGGCAAAAGTATTTAAAGTCAAGGGTTCAGGTGGTGATACTACTAAACCGGACTTAGGGAAATAGCCCCGCTCAGTGACCGTAAGATTGGCAAGGATGTTGTGAAGTTAGCGGCTTAGTATTGGGAGTAATGATATAATGTTACGAAATATTGTAAAGATTGATGAGGAAAAATGTAATGGGTGCGGCCAGTGCGTCGATGCCTGTGCTGAAGGTGCTATAAAGATAGTTGACGGCAAAGCCAGGCTGGTCAGCGAAATTTATTGTGATGGTCTGGGAGCATGTATCGGGCACTGCCCCGAGGACGCTATAATCATTGTAAAGCAAGAAGCTGCCGAGTTTGATGAAGAAGCGACCAAGACACATCTGGCTAAAGAAAAAGAGAACCGGAAGCAAGCTGACTTTGTATGCCCTGGTATGATGGCTCAAAAGCTGCGAGAAAAAGGCCAGACCACAGATTCTACAGCCGAGGTTCCTTCCCAGCTTAGCCAGTGGCCGGTACAGTTGAAGCTGGTCTCGCCATCTGCCCCATATTTTGCCAATGCCGACTTGCTGCTTGTTGCAGATTGTGTGCCGTTTGCGATGGGTGATTTCCACAATAGGTTTTTGAAAGACAACAGTATTGCCGTGGGCTGTCCAAAACTGGATGATGCCGAGTTTTATATTGAGAAGCTGGCGGCAATATTAAAAGCCAACAAACTGAACAGTTTAACAGTCATCCATATGGAGGTGCCGTGCTGCTCAGGTCTTACTCAGATTGCACGACAGGCTATTACTAAAAACAAAATTGAAATGAGCTTCGAAGATGTTACAATTGATTTAAAGGGCAATATCAGCCGAACTGAAACTGTAGAAAACTAATGCCCGATTTAGAAATAGCAGTTGTTAATTGAGTATTCTAACAAAAGAACAAAATGCCGGGAGCGGAAACATGCAGAAACAGGAAAGAAAAGTAGTCGTGATAGGTGCCGGATCGGTTGGTACCACCTATATTTACGCATTGATGCATACGGGCATTGCAGGAGAGATTGTTCTGATTGACCTTGACCAAAAGCGTGTTAAAGGCGAAGTTATGGATCTCGAACAGGGCTTGGCTTTCGTTCAGCCTGTAACAATCCGCTCAGGTGATTATTCTGACTGTGCTGATGCAACGCTGATTGTTGTTACGGCTGGTGCCAAACAAATACCGGGTCAGTCCCGTCTTGACCTTATCCAACGCAACGCCGACATAGTTAAATCGATTTGCGATGGAATTAAAAAAAGTGATTCTGATGCCGTTCTACTTATGGTGGCAAATCCGGTGGATGCACTGACCCAGGTGGCTTTGAAACGGCTCGGTTGGCCCCGCGAGCGTGTCATTGGCTCAGGAACTGTCCTTGACAGTGCTCGTTTTCGCTCTATGTTGAGCCGGCATTGTGGTGTCGATACGCGAAACGTTCACGCTTACATTCTCGGCGAACACGGGGACAGCGAGGTTGCCGCCTGGAGTATGACACACGTTG
>CAYTND010000230.1:0-4456 GCA_964438965.1 uncultured Pirellulales bacterium | reverse complement strand
ACGCAGGCATCGGGCTTCCCTTGGGGATAGAGCGGGTTATTTGGATAGGCTCTTAGTCTGTAAAATTACTCTCCGCGGATTTGGAGCATTACCTTTCTGCTGCGTGGGCCGTCAAATTCACAGAAAAAGATGCCCTGCCAGGTACCGAGGTTCAGAGATTTGTCCTTTATCAGAATCTGCTCACTACAGCCAATTAAAGAGCTTTTGCAGTGCGCATCGGAATTACCCTCAGAATGCCGATAGCCCGGGCGATGATGGGGCAGCAACTCCTCCAGAGTCAAAAGTATATCGTGCGGGACAGAGGGGTCGGCGTTTTCGTTTATGCTAATTGCCGCCGTTGTGTGAGGGCAATAGACTATTACATCACCGTTACTAATACCTGATTGACTGACAAATGAGCGAATCTGGCCTGTGATGTCAATCATCTGGTTACGTTGTTTGGTACTTATACTGAAGGTTTCATTGATAATTTTCATTATTTGCCCTTTAGACTAAAACCCCACGTAAAACGTGGGGCTAAATATGAACTACGTCGCTTGTTGTTTACAAATCACATCTGCTCGACAACTTCGATACCCAACAGCTCACTTAGGCCATGTTTGATAGTCTTTGCGGTTAAATCACAAAGCAAAAGCCTGGTAGGCCTTTTGGCCGGGTCGGCTTTCAAAACCGGACAATTGGTATAAAACGCACTGAACTTCTGCGCAAGCTCATAAAGATAGGCAGTCAGGTAGTTAGGCCTATAATCTGCAATGGCGGCCTGTATCGCCTCGCCATACCGAATCAGGTATTTTGCCAGGTCCAGTTCAGCCGGTTCGGTTAAATCCAGAGCTTCGATTTCTTTAAGTTCGTCTTCGATGTCAACCTTTTTGGTCTGGGCCTTTCTCTCGATAGATTTTATGCGGGCGTATGCGTACTGCATATAAGGAGCGGTATTGCCATCCATTGCTAACATTTTATCAAAGCTGAAGACATAATCACTCGTGCGATTATTGGAGTAATCTGCATATTTGACGGCACCGATCCCGACGGCTTTGGCGATTTTTTCTTTTTCATCCAGTGAAAGGTCCGGATTCTTTTCTTCGACTATTGTCTTTGCACGTTCTACCGCCTCATCGAGCAGCTCTTTTAATTTTACATTTTCGCCGGAGCGTGTCTTTAACGGCGTGCCATCATCACCTAAAATGCTGCCGAACATAACGTGTGAGAGCTTTATATCATCTCTGACCCACTTAGCCATCTTCGCAACTGCAAACAGCATTTCAAAATGCAGCTTCTGCCGGGCATCGGTAACGTAAATTATGGCGTTCGCTTTCAAGTCACCAATTCGGTAACGCAGCGCCGCCAAATCCGTCGTGGCATAAAGATATGCTCCATCGGATTTTTGAATAATAAAAGGTAAAGGCTGCCCTTCTTTATTCTTAAAACCCTGCGGAAAAACACAGATAGCACCATCAGATTCAACAGCCACCTCCTTTTTCTTTAACTCAGTAACAATGTCCGGCAAACTGTCGTTGTACGTGCTCTCACCGCGCTCATGCTCTTTGTTCAGATTCACACCGAGAGTGTCATAGATTGTCTGGTAGTGACGGCGAGACTTATCGACAATGCGCAGCCAGAGCAAAGTATATTTCTCATCACGATTGTGCAAACAGACGACTGCTTCTCTCGCTGCCTTTGCAAACTGAGCGTCGTTGTCATATCGTCGTTTCGCCTCCTTATAAAAATCCTCAAAGATGGGGAGGGGAAGGGGAGGCTCTAGTTGAGAGAAAGGAATAGCAACACCGGTGTGTGTCTCTGCTTGACGCGATTTTTCATCCAACAAGGCCATCAGCATACCGAATTGTGTTCCCCAGTCGCCGATGTGGTTTTGGGGGATGACATTGTGGCCAAGGAATTTGAAGATTCGGCAGATACAATCGCCGATGATGGTGCTTCGCAGATGGCCGACGTGCATCTGCTTGGCAATGTTGGGGCTTGAAAAATCGACAACAATAGTCTTCGGTACAGCGGCCTTATCTATGCCGAGACTGGCAATGTGCTTGTTGATTTCAAGTAATCTATCGGCTAAAAATTCTGGTTTCAGGCGTAAGTTTATAAAACCAGGGCCTGCAACTTCCGGTGATTCACAGATATCGCTGAGGTCCAAATTCTTCACTACCTCTTCGGCGAGTTTGCGGGGATTGGTTTTCAGCTTTTTTGCTAATGCCATTACACCGTTGGCCTGATAATCGCCGAACTTAGGGTCGGTAGAAGGTCGTACTATAGCGGCACAATCATCGCGCCCCACAGCAGCAGCCATCGCGGCACTAATTCTTTCTTCGAGTATGTCAATAGTTGGCTTCATCAAATATCCAATAATCAATAGTCAATCGTCAATAGTCAATCTCTCAGCGTCGCCCCAGAGCAATTCCAAATCGTAGTAGTCACGATATTCGCTGTCAAAGATGTGGATAACAACATCGACATAGTCGAGCAAAATCCAGCGTGCCTGTTCATAACCGGCCCGGCCGAAACGCTGGAGACCCTGTCCTCTTGCAGCTTCACAGATTTCATCGGCAACAGTACGCATTTGCCTATCGCTTGTGCCGGTGGCGATTACAAAATAATCGGTAGCAGGCGATTTGCCCCTGAGGTCAAGAACAACAATTTCACTGCAATGCCGGCCAGCCGCTACTTTAGCTGCGGACAGAGCAAATGCCTTTGCTCCGTCAGCAACCTTCTTTTTTCGCTGCCGGTGCCCGGCCGTAGAATCTTTAATGGGTTTTGCCTTCTTACTTCGTTTTTTTGTCAAACTTCATGTCCTCATCTTCAATAAAAAAGGGCGGCCCGTTTGGCCACCCTGATAGATTAACTTTATTAGACAATAACGTCAACAGATTCAATATTGAAAGCGTAGATTAAAAAACATAACCAGCTTAACGGCTGGAGAGAACACTATTGAGAGCTGTGTTGCGAATAAAATCAGATATGCCCTTGAACCCAAGATTCATCGCTGCATTGGCAAACAGCAGTTTTTCTTCGGTAGTTAATCGAACATTCACCTGTTCAGTTCGCCTTCCGGCAGATGCCGGCTGTGGGGGTCTCTGGCCGCACTCGATCATTGTCGCGACCGCAACCATCAGAGCATCTTCTGTAGCTCTGTAGCACTTCTCTGGTGTTTTGGCGTCTGCAAAGACCGTAGGAAGCTCAACAGAACTGCCGATAAAACCTAATCTCTCATTTCGCTCAAGTATGATACGGTAATCGGACGCAATCTTCCTGGCTTTGCGCATAACCGACTCCTTAAAAGGCTGTTTGAGACCCTTAGATTTCGCCCCGGTCTTCGAGGAATTTTTTGAACTTCTTGACATATTCAGCATCTACTTTCTTATTGTGTACCGGGATAAGCCAGGGAAGCTATCCTTTTTTAACGAAAACCCGATACGGCTCGTAAATCTTTTGCAGCTTCCAGCCGTGCGACTCGAATAACTCCAATAATTTTTCAAAGGTAATTTGATTGTACATTGTAAAAATCCTAATTCGTTTAACCAAAACCTCTTGATATGGGCCACCAAATTACCTTCTAATATAAGTATAGCCTATACTATACAAATATCAAGAGTTTTTTTGTTTTTTTGTAAATATTTTTCAGAAATTTACCTATTTGCCGCCGAGGCCGAGCCAGCCACTGATAACGGGGGCGAATTTTACTATAACGCCTGAGAAGACCACGCTAACCATCGTCATCAGTTTTATCAGAATGTTCAGGCTCGGCCCGGAGGTGTCCTTGCAGGGGTCGCCAACGGTATCACCGACGATGGCTGCCTTGTGTGCATCTGAGCCTTTGCCGCCGAGGGCGCCTTTTTCGATATATTTTTTTGCGTTGTCCCAGGCCCCGCCGGCGTTGTTGAGTGTAATAGCAAGAACAAAACCACAGGTTAACCCTCCTGCCAAAAGTCCCATCACACCCGCCACACCAAGGAACAGACCCGTTACAACAGGTATGATTATCGCCAGCAGTGACGGCAGAATCATCTCTTTCTGTGCCCCGCGTGTGGAAATAGAAACGCAGCGGGCGTAATCGGGCTGGGCCGTCCCTTCCATAATACCGGCTATTTCCCTGAACTGGCGCCGGACCTCATTGACCATAGTCCCTGCGGTCCTGCCGACCGCTTTCATTGTCATAGCACAGAATACAAAGGCCATCATAGCGCCAAGGAACAAGCCGCTGATTAACTTGGGATTCATAATATTGAGGCCGTAGGCATTGACGAAATCCATAATGGGGGCGGTCTTGACATTGATGGCGCCGGCAACATCACCGCCCGCGGAAAAAGCCACCTCACCAACGCGATATATTCCATCGGCACTTTCCGAGGCGAGTCGGCCAATCCATATACGAATCTCCTCGATATACGCCGCCAAAAGTGCCATAGCCGTTAAAGCCGCTGAGCCGATAGCAAATCCCTTGCCT
>CAYTND010000229.1:0-4464 GCA_964438965.1 uncultured Pirellulales bacterium | reverse complement strand
TTTTTATACAACAGAGCTTTATCAAAAATAAATAAATCTAAGTGGCGTTGTAGTACTAATATATCGGTAGTATAGCAGAGAAAATGGCAATTTCCACAAAAATTTTAAATTGACATTTTTGCCGGCAATGGTAAATTCTGTAGCCGGTTATCAGTATCGCATATCCGCTGTCTTTTAGCGGAATAAATATCGAAGGGCCGCCTGTGGCGGAATTGATTACAAAGGGGATTTATTATGAAAGTTAGAATTGAAGACACCTGCACTGCCTGCGGACTTTGTGTGGATACTTGTCCTGAAGTTTTCGAGATGGGCGACGATTTGGCCCAGGTTATCGTCGATGATGTTCCGGCTGCGCACGAGGACGCCGTTCAGCAGGCAGCCGACGAATGCCCGGTCGAGGCAATCATCGTCGAATAAGTCAGCCTGATAGCTCCCTGCTTCTGTTGCAAGCTGCTGTCAGGGCATCGGTTATCAATCGGGTGAAATTGTTCGCAGCAAAAACTTTCAGTGCTGCTTCGGTCGTTCCGCCGGGGGAGGTAACCTTTTGGCGAAGAACAGCGGGGCTTTCACCATTTTTATCAGCTTCGGTTGCAAGCAGACCGGCTCCCTTAGCGGTCTGTAGAACCAAATCTTTCGCTACATCTTCAGGCAGACCTAATTGGACGCCTGCTTTTATCATTTCTTCGGTCAAAAGAAAATAATAAGCAGGCCCGCTGCCGCTCACTGCTGTTACAGCGTCTATCAAATCTTCATCATCAACGACAACCGCCTTGCCAACCGACGAGAAAATCGACAAGGCGCTGTCTAACATCGGCTTTGCCCGCTCGTTGGCGAACAATGCACTGGCTCCTTCGCCAATCAGGGCCGGCGTATTCGGCATAACACGAACTATCGCAATATCACCTAAGACGGCGGCAATATTTGCGACCTTTATACCTGCGGCGATAGATATAACAAGCTTGTCGGTGCCTATGGCCTCTTTTACACTCTCTAAGGCCTCGGTCATATTCTGGGGCTTGATACTTAAGACGACCGTTTCAACCTTTGCCGCTAAGTCACTGTTTTCTTCGCAGGCAATAACATTATACTTTCCAGCAAGCAATTTAAGCCGCTCCGCTCGAATATCACTTATGAAAACATTTTCAGGCGAATAAACGTTGGCGCTTATCACGCCCTTTATCAAAGCCTCAGCCATATTCCCGCTACCGACAAAGCCGATTGTGTCCACTTCTTTCTCCTTATAAAAACTGATTATGGCGTTGAAACCATTTAAGTTCCACCGGTGCTTCCTATTCGTTTAGCCGTCGCCGGCACGGCGACGGTTTTCTCTTTACGTTTTTCGTTCCTTTCCGTATCCTATTTACGATACGATATAGACACAATTGTTCTGCGGTAAATATAAAACCAGTTATGGAGAAAAGCAATGCAAAAACAAACTGAATATTCCGATGCAATCAGAACCAAATATCCCGAACAGGTCGTAATTGCCATCGCAAAGGACAAAAACGGCCGCGCCAACCCGATTACGTTAGGCTGGACAATGATTGTCTCTGGCAACCCGCCAATGATGGCAATAGCCGTCGCGAAGAAACACTATTCGATAGAAGCTATCACGCACTCAAAATCCTTTACGATTGCGTTCCCATCCTCGGATATGGTCGATGCAGCTTTATTCTTCGGCTCAAAGTCCGGCCGCGACACCGATAAATTCACCGAGTTCGATTGCAAAACCGAACCTGCCAAAGCCATTGATTCGCTGCTGTTGAGTGATGCTGTGGCCAATTTTGAATGCACGTTGGAATCACAGATACCCGCCGGCGACCATATAATCTTTGTAGGCGAGATTGTTTGCTCCCATATCAACACCGAGTCGAAAAAACGGCTATACACCGTAGGCCCCGGCCATAAATTGGGTTCGGTTTCCTAAAAAACCGGCTCTTACGGTTAATATGTAGTATTGCGTAAAGTTTGAATATGTGATTTGTCATTCCTGCGCACTTCTATTTAGCCCCCACCCCTGTGGTGGGGGGCCAATCATCTTGCGACGAGGGAACTGTAGGGTGGGGCTTGCCCCACCATTATTTCTGAAAGAAAGGGTAGGGTGTGCACTGCACACCGTTGTGCTTTTTCCCCTAATCAGCAGGGAACTTCGTGTATTCTATTGAATTACGTTGAACCGCGCGTAACGATCAACTCTGCGGCGGCCCGCTAAGGACGTCAGCAGAAGTGCCATGTTGGCACTGTTCCTTTTCTATCCCACGACTGGATCTAAACAGTAACCCAATCAACATAATGGGGACATTCCATACTATCATTATGACTCTGAATAATCGGCCTGGAATAGATACATCGCGAGACCATATTTGACGCCAGGCCTGTCCCCAAACGCTCGCTTGCCAGCGAATGTTGACAAAGGGAAGATAATGCGTAAATTGACCTGTTGCTCCACCGCAATTGGGGCAATAGTAAGCAAGAGGCTCAACAGGCTTGAAGCACTTTATACAAACGGGTGTTCCATCGCCTTCTTCTTCAGGTATATCTTTTTGTTCCATGTTCTGTAATTCCATTTTGATTCCCTGCCGACGTCCTGCATCAGCTGCGGCGCGAAGTGCCGTCAGCTGCATGTTGCTGTTAGGGCCTCCTATTCTTGCCAAACCAACTTCGCAGCAATTTTTCACGATCGGTTTGTTGCTTAGAAGGTGAAGCATCATTCTTGTCGACCCCGTGCTCCACGCTCCAGCCATGCCATTCTCGAAAGGCATGGTAGGACCAATCCCAGCCGTATTTTTCGAACAGATCGATGCAATCGCGCAGATACCGATACGCGCTATTGTCCGGGGCCCAGCGGATAGCGCTGAACTCGCCAACATAGATCTGTACATTGAACTCATTTTGGAAATCAATAGCGGCGATCATGGCGTCCTCAAGGCGTTCTTTGTCCCACATGAGCCCATCAACAACACCGGGATACTTCACTCCCGTTCGTTGATCATGGACACCTTGGTGCGTAAAGGTGTGAGGTTTGTACATATGGAAGCTGTAGATGATCCGATCACGGTCCAACGGCACAATCTGATCGAACCCGTCGGGGCTGCCCCACGGTCCCGGTTCAAACACGACCGATGTATCGGGATCGACGGCACGAATCTTGTCGATAACCTTGGTTGCCAGTTCGGGCCACGTAATCGTCCCACCCGCCTTCGGCTCCACAGGCTCGTTAATCAGGTCGTATGCATAAACGCCTTTTCGTCCTTTGCATCGCCTTGCGATTTTGTCCCACACCTCGACAAGCTTATCCTGATACTGTTTCTCGCTGAACATGCGGCACACACCGCCGCCGCTACGGCCTCCTGGGGGGCAATGCAGGTCCACCAGCACCATAAGCCCATACTTTTCGCAGGCGGCCAACGCCTTGTCCATGGAGTCCAGCGCGCCATCCAGCCACTTGTCGTATGCGTCAAGATCTTTTGCCCATTCCTCAGCCTTCTTCATCGGAACCCAGTTGAGTTGCCAGCGAACTTGATTTGCTTTCCATTGCCTCGCTAATACCTGGATATTCTTTTCATTGAACCGCGGGCCGTGCATCACCCCGCGCAGCCTCGGCAGGTTGTGCCCTTTGAACTTCGTCTCAAACCGCTTGCCTTCGCGTTTGGGTCGTCCGACGCTAACCTTGATATCATCAAACCATGCTCGCCCGCTTGACTTCTCCAGTCCGAGAACTAACGTCGCCGTTGTGGTCCCCTTTGGAACCCGAACAATCTGTTTCACCAGCGTCCACTGGAAAGAGCCGGCACTGAGCGGCAACTGCGGGTACTGTCTGCCATCCTTCGTTCCCAAGACGAGCATTACCTTGATGCCGTTCCAATGATTCGGTGGCTGACTTATGTTATCGGCTTTGACAACAGCACTTACTGAGATCAACCGACCTTCGATACGGTCTGCAGGGATTTGAGCGGAGCAAGTGACCGTCCTATAGGCATTTGCGTTCTCGATGAGGAGGGAATGGGTGCCCTCATATCCTTCTACGATCTGCCCTTTGGTACCAGTCCACGCTTCTGCTGGATTGGGTTCATCGAAATTACATCTGAAAACCGTGGTTTCGCCCGCAGCAACAGCTAGCCCAAATGAACAGAGAAGTAACATCAGAGCAGAAATAATCATCAAGTTTCTCATCCTATTTGCCCCCTAACTATGTATATATGGTTTCCGTATAAAACTCCTTACCTCTCCGAGCCTCAGTATAACACCCCTTTGCCCAAAGTCCATAAGTAATCACTTGGAAACGAATTACTAATTCCGGGGACACCATACTTAATTCCAGCCGATGTCGTAGGGTGGCGGCTTGCCCCACCAAATTCTAAATCCGACCCAGCAACGCTGGGTTCTAATCGATACCCGCCGTTGGCGGGTCGAAATCCGAAACAAGCTTGTCCTGAGCAGCGTCGAATGGATTCGAAATCCGAA
>CAYTND010000228.1:0-4501 GCA_964438965.1 uncultured Pirellulales bacterium | reverse complement strand
AATCTGTTCGTTAATACCTTTGCACAGCATTTCCGTGCCGATAATCTCTTCTTCCCGCCCGACAATCAAATCTTTCAGCGTGTGTTCGGCGGAGTGTTCAGCGACAAGCCGGGTGTGCAGTGCGATTACGCCGTCAATCAGGCAGATATACATATCAGCGTTGAGCTGACGCATCTGGTCGAAATCAACCGCCGGAAACAATCCGTGCCGCCAGCGGAAGGTTGCGTGAGTATTGACTATCAGGTTGGGGGCCTTTTGGGATTTTACGATAATGTCTTTGAAGACACTTCGGCGCAGTGAGCTTAGTCTTTTCATCGGTATATCTAAGATTTTGCCGGGCGGAATATCTGGCGCCTCGGCGTACATCCGGTCGCCGACGTTGCACAGCAGCGTCTCTTTTCCTTTCTCGCCGGCGAATTGACATACTTTCTCAAGATAGCTTTTCTTATCAACGCCAACCATTCCGGTAACGACAATTATCATATCCAATCCGTTCCTACAATGTACCAATAAGGTTCCTGACCCCTTTAGTTCTCTCGATCACCGCCTGACAAGCGCAAAACCTTCCTAATCAGCGATTTTAAATGTTTCAATCAGACTATGTAATTTTCCTATGTTTGGCTTACGCTCGTATAAAGGTTGTTGGTTTTCTTGATATATGCCGATATTTTCCTCAAAAGTTTTTTTGTCGGGTTTTATATAAAAGATTCCAAGCGGGAATTTTTCTTCTTCTGTTGCTTTCTTAAACGCTTCATTTTTATTGGAGCGGTCGTGCGAATCTTCAAGATAATAAGTGTGTTTCTTAAACCACTCATAAGTGTTGAGTTTGTTAAACGATACACAGGGCTGAAATATATCAACCAGAGCATAGCCTTTATGCTTAATCGCTTTCTTGATTATTTCCTTAGTCTGCTCAGCATCTCCGGCGAAGCATCTTGCAACAAAGCTGGCGTCCAGAGCAATAGCAACCGCGAGCGGATTGAACGGCTCAAGAAACACTCCGCCAACCTGTACCGGTGTCTTAAAGCCTATCTGACTTGTAGGTGATGCTTGTCCCTTTGTCAGGCCATAAACCATATTATTATGAACGATATTGGTTATATCCGGATTTCTGCGTATCGTATGTAAAAAATGATTGCCGCCTTCGCCGTACATATCGCCGTCGCCGCTTTCGGATATGACCGTAAGAGCAGGATTAGCTGCTTTTATTGCCGTCGCAGCCGGAAGAGCGCGCCCATGCAGGCCATTGAATACATTGGTCTTGAAATAATGAGGAATCTTTGCCGCCTGGCCGATGCCTGAAACCAGTACGAGATTTGTCGGTTCAATTTCTAACTCAGCTAAAGCTTGTTTTAGTATCTTAAGAATAGGAAAGTTACCGCAACCCGGACACCAGGCAATATCAATGTTGTGCATATCAAAAATTTGAGTATCCATAGCTTTGTTTCTAATTCAATAACTCATTCAATTTTTCTGCTAACTCTTCAACATTAAAACTCAAGCCATTATATTTGAGAATCTTGTCTTTAATATCGATTCCTGTATGAAGTTTTATTAACTTTGCAAATTGAGAGGTGGCATTGTTCTCAACTATTATGGTTTTTTGAGCTTTTTGAAGATAATTGCTCGTTTCATTGGGCAATGGATATACTTGTTTGAAATGCAGGAAAGCTATATTATCTCTGCCGAGCTTTTTTACAGCCTCCCTTACGATATCGTAAGTCGAGCCCCAGCACACTACCAGGTTTTTATAATCCTCAGGGCCTACCAATTCGGGCGGGATTGTTTCATTCTTCAAAAGTTCAAATTTCTTCAATCTTTTGTCAACCATCTCGGTTCTTAAATCAAGGTCTTCCGTAATGTGTCCGGCCTCATCGTGCTCGTCGCTATCGACTGTAACCAGCCCTTCCCCGAATCCTGGTATTCCGCGAGGAGAAATACCATTCGCCGTCAACTTATACCTTTTGTAATCGACGCCGGTTTTAATTATGTGTTTTTCGATTTTGGCGTCTGACAAATCAAGACAAGCTGTATTGTAGTAAGAATCCACAAAATATTGGTCGGTAAGTATGAAAACCGGTACCTGGTACCTGTCAGCTAAATTAAATGCTTTCTGAGTCAGGTAAAAAGCATCTTCAATCTTTCCGGGCGTAAGCACTATTCTGGGAAATTCGCCGTGCCCTGAATAAAGGGCAAGTTCGAGGTCAGCTTGTTCGGTCCTGGTGGGCAATCCTGTTGCCGGGCCGGGCCTTTGGGCAAGGTGAATCACAATTGGACTCTCAAGCATACCAGCCAGGCTCAGACCTTCTGTCATAAGCGCAAAGCCTCCGCCTGATGTTGTAACCATCGCTCTTGCGCCGGCATACCAGGCCCCGATAGCCATATTCATTGCGGCTATTTCATCCTCAGCTTGCTCGGCTATTATGTCGAAATCTTTCGCCTGCCTGGCAAGGAATACTAACACGCTGGTTGATGGAGACATAGGATAGGAAGATATAAAATTACAGCCCCCGGCTATGGCACCGAGGGCTACAGCTTCGCTGCCACTTAAAAGAATTTGGTTTTTGACATAAGCATCGTTGCGAATGTCAATTTTGATTTTGGAGGAATTGACTAAACCGGCGCCAAGATTGAAACCTTCCTTTACTGCGGCAAGATTTTTTTGTACAACATCATCAGTTTTTGCAGAAAAGAACTGTTTCACGTACTTGCGGACTGTTTGCAGCTCAATTCCAAACAGACCGGCGATTGTCCCTGCGGCAACTACATTGGAATAAATCTTGTTGCCAATCTCAGAAGCTGTTTTACTAAACGGCACATCAATAAACTTGTGCTTGCTTTGGTCAAAATCGTCCCCTATGCTCTCTTTTTCTGCCAGGATAATTGTCTGAGGAGAAATTCTTTTTTCAACATGTTGGATAGCGCCTTGGTTAAGAGGAATAAGAATATCAATCCGGCTTACAGAAGCGCGGACAGACCCTGAAGATATCCGTATTTCAGTAGAGTTTGTTCCGCCTCGGATACGTGACATGTATTCCTTTGTTGCGAAAACGTTATAACCGGCAAGTTTGAAAATCCTCGTTAAGAGGTACTCGACAGTCTGGATACCTTGGCCGGCCTGGCCGCATAAAACAATGGAGAGGTCGGCCTTCTTCTGAAACGACAAATTATCCATGAGTTTATTCACCTATCTGAGTAACCCGCCGGCATTGCTGTTTTTTTTCTCATTGTGTTTCTCATTTTAAACTTCCCCTTTCCAAATAGGCAATTTTCAATACTCTTCAAGGTGATAAAACTCAGCATTCTCAAGCCAGGTCTCAGGGCGAGAGATAAAGTCGATTAGGTTCTCCAGCAGAAAATAATGGCTCTTTTCTTCGTCAGCAAATTTCAGGAAAATCTCTTTCTGATATTCTTCTGTCACCTCGTTAGCTTTTTCCGCGTAGAAGTCTCTGCTCTTTTTTTCGATATCCTGGGCTTTTCTGTAAAGCTCGGTTTGCTTGATATCAAAATCAAAACTTTCGCCGGATTCTTTGATTTGGACAAAGACGCTCTTCGCATCGGTCAAAATCTTGGTCTCAGCAATCTGTGGTTTTTCGGTTTTCATTTTCTCTACGGCGTTGTAGTGTTTGACCTCTTCATCGGCCAGCATTGTCAAAATAGTTCTCATACCTTTATTAGCAGTTTGCTGCACTAACTGACGATAATAATCTTCGCCGTCCTTTTCCATCTGCATTGCATATTCAAATATGTTTATCATTTTCTTACCTTACAAGTTCTTTAGTCGTTTTTCTCTGTCGTAATCTTTGAGCGCCGCAATCAGTTCGCTCATATCGCCGCCCATTATCTTGTCTAAGCTGTAAAGCGATAAGTTAATTCTATGGTCGGTTACACGATTTTGTGGGTAATTATATGTTCTGACTTTTTGAGACCTGTCGCCTGAGCCAATCATCGTCTTGCGTTGCGAGTCGCGCTCGGCTCTTTTTTTACTTTGGTGATATTCGTAAATCCTGCTTCTTAGGAGCCGCCAGGCTTTGGCACGGTTCTTGTGCTGGCTTTGCTCTTCCTGCATGCTGACGGTAATCCCCGTTGGGATATGTTCGAGTTTGATGGCACTGCTGATTTTGTTGACGTTTTGTCCACCCGGCCCGCTTGACCTGCTGACATGCTCGACGACATCATTAGGAGCTATCTGGATATCGAGTTCTTCCGGCTCAGGCAGTACCGCCACCGTTGCGGCTGAGGTGTGAATTCTGCCCTGCGATTCGGTCTCCGGAACGCGCTGGACGCGGTGGCCGCCACCCTCATAGCCTAATTCAGACCAGGCACCGGGGCCCTTGATGCTAAATATGACCTCACGAAAACCGTTTTTTTCTGATATGCTAAAGTCAAGCTGTTCAACTTTCCACCTGCGATTTTCAGCGTACTTGACATACATATTGTGCAAATCGCGGGCGAACAGGGCTGCCTCTTCACCGCCGGTGCCTGCTCGGATTTCCATTAT
>CAYTND010000227.1:0-4501 GCA_964438965.1 uncultured Pirellulales bacterium | reverse complement strand
GCATTTTTGATTCGGGTATCAGGCGGGGGTTCTGTCCTGAGAAGCCGCAGAGGATTTTGCCTTTGTCGCCGACGAATATAAGGCCTTCACGTTGAAACTGGCGTCCTTCAAGCTCATCGGTCTCAAAAGGTTTTAGGCCGCCGTCGTACCAGTAGAGTTTGACAGGGGGCATATCACTGCGGGCGGGAAAGTCCCAGCGGATGAATGAGGCCCTGGAGTAGGTTTCTGTGTTGGGTTGCAGTTGTGTCCACATCTTCGGTGCGAAGTCTGATGCGTGTGCTTCGACGCTTGTGGGGTATTTGAGCTTGAGGACGCGGAAGATGGTGTCGAAGCTGTAGCAGCCCATGTCACCGAGTGCGCCGGTTCCGAAATCGAGCCAGCCTCGCCAGACGAGGGGCAGGTATGCGGGATGGTAGGGTCTATAGGGGGCCGGGCCGAGCCAGATATCCCAATCGAGGCCTGCGGGGACGGGAGGTGTCTCCTTGGGGCGGTCGATGCCCTGGGGCCAGATGGGGCGGTTGGACCAGTTGTGGACTTCGCGTACGGGGCCGATGGCACCGGCCCATATCCATTCGCGGAGCAGGCGAGAGTCCTCGGAGGCCTGGTTGACGGTTCCGAGCTGGGTGGCGACTTTGTACTTCCTGGCGGCCTGAGCGAGAGTTTTGGCTTCGAAGACGGTGTGGGTGAGGGGTTTCTGGCAATAGACGTGTTTGCCCATTCTCATTGCTGCGAGTGACACAAGGGTGTGTGAGTGATCGGGCGTAATGACGAGAACGGCGTCGATGTCTTTGCGTGTGCTGAGCATTTCGCGGAAGTTGTTGTATGCCGCGCAGTCGGAGGAGCCGTATTTTTCGTCCACGATTTGTTTCGCCTTTCTGCGATTGTCGGTATCGACATCGCATACTGCGACGACGCGGACCTGTTTCTGAGTGAGGAATCTCTTCATATCGCGTGTGCCCTGGTCGCCAACCCCGATACAGCCGAGGTTGATTTTGTTATTAGGTGCTATTTTGCCGGGGCCCGCGAGGACACGGCTGGGTACGATTGTGAAAGCGGCGGCTGCGGCAGCGCCGGTTAGAAGAGAGCGTCTGGAGATATTGGTGCTCTCGAATTTAGCGGCTTTGCTATCGGTGTTCATGATTGGTCCCTTTCAAGTAAATCAGCCGAGATTTCCTGTCGGAAATCGCGGGATTCCTCAGCTATCAGATTTTGGCTAACTGTTCAGGATATTATTTCTTAGGAATCGGTTCCAGATAGATGTTGCGAAATTCTATAGGGCTGCCTTCGCTTTGCAGACAGATTGGACCGTGTGAAGGATTGCTATCGGTGCCCTTGTTCTGAAGCAGGCCATTAACGAAAAGCGTAACCGTCCCGCCGTCACAAACAATATCATAAGAGTTCCACTCTCCGAGGGGTTTCTCGTTCGAGGGATGCTTCTTCTCGGCGTTGGCGTAGTCCTTTGGTCCTATTTGCTGACCGTCAACTTTAATCTTTGAATGGTTCAGCAGCCAGAAATCCCCGGCTTTCTGATGCATCAGTTGCGCCTCCACACACTTGGGCCAGACGCGATCGATACCTGCGCGGTGCAGCAGCACACCGCTATTGGTCGGTTTGCCCGGCCAGCGCCATTCGAGGTGCAGCTTGTAGTTGGCATAGCTTTCAACTGTGCGGATATAGCCATTGGGCTTGCCCTCGCATCGAATAACACCATTACGAACCGACCAGACCTTGTCAACGGTCCACTTCTTCTCGGCGTCGGCTTTGTCATTGGGAATGAAGCGAACCCAGCCGTCAAGGTCCTTGCCGTTGAACAGGACGGTTTTCTTGATGGGCCTAACCGGCCAGGGCTTGTCTGTCGCCGGCTCGATGTAGATGTTTCTAAATTCGATCGGAGCGCCTTCACTCTGGAGGCAGATCTTTCCTTCTGTTGCCGAGCAGTCAGTGGCCTCGTTCATGAGCTTGCCATTCACGTACGGCCGGACGGTCCCGCCGACACACCATACCTCGTAAACGTTCCACTGCCCGGGTTCTTTCTCGTTGTGCTTACCATATTTGATGACCCGTCTTCCCCGGACCCGATGCCCACCACTCTTGTGCTCGTTGAACTCCACGCCGCCAATCTCCCAGAAATCACCCTGGCTGCGATACCCACCCTGGCACTCAAGGCTTTTGGGCCACACGCGGTCTTTGCCGACCATATGGACAAGAATCCCGTTGTTCCCAGGCTGACCCGGCCAGCGGTACTCGAGGTGAAGTTTGTAGTTCTTGTATGCCTTGACTGTGCGGATGTAGCCGGCTGGCTTACCCACACAGGTGAGAACACCATTCGGCTTTATCGTCCAGGTTTCATCCACGTTACCCTGACCATTTCTCAGATACCGAAACCAGTCGTCAAAGCTCCTGCCGTCGAAAAGCACGACCTTTTCCTTTGGCTCAATCGCCTCGGCGGCACTACATATTGCCAGAGATGACGATACAATAGCCAACGTCACAGCTAACAGTAATACAATGCGGTTCATTTTTTGCTCCTTTCCGGATGCTTCCTTTGTTGATCTCAACGGGGATTTCCCATTTACCATTGGCCTTACCAATTTCCAGCATTTTTGCTGCATCGTATAATACCATGTTTGCGTGAGAAAAGCAACTGCCTCAAGCATCATGAGTATGCATTTTCATAAATGGCAACAACGTCGTCCAATGTTAACTCGACCGGCGTTATATCGTAAAGACTGCCCATCGTATAAAAGGAGTTTTCAGCAAAAGTTTTCAACCGGTTTCGCTTAATCCCAAAATCGGAGAGCTTTTCTTTTTCAAGGCCTACATTTTTGATGAGCTTCTTCAATCCGGTGATAAATGCCATAGATCTATCCTTCTCCGGGATGCCGTCAAGATTTTCTCCCATTGCCCCGGCAAGGTCCGGGAAGCGTGCCGGATTTCTTTCGGCTAAATAGGTGAAGTAGGAAACCGAAAGCATCGTAAGACCGCAGCCGTGAGCAACGTTGGGATAATATGCACTAACAGCATGTTCCATAGAATGATGGGATATACAACGAGACAGTGACTCGCATATCCCCGCCTCGGTGTTGGCCCAGGCCAGTTTAGTTCTTGCTTGTATATTCGTGCCGTCTTTGACGGCGATGGGCAGGTATTCTGTAATAAGGCTGATTGCCTCCAACGCCAAACGGTCGCTCGCCGGCTGATTGAGCGTTGCGAGATAAGATTCAACCGAGTGAAAGAACGCATCCATACCGGTGTAAGCGGTTGTTTTCGGAGGAACGCTTACCATTAACTCCGGGTCCACTATCGAGATGCTCGGAAAGGTTGAATCATTTCCCCAGCCGATTTTTTCGTTTGTGTCGCTTTTGGTTATCACCGTCCACGGGTCGGCTTCGGTCCCTGTCCCGGCGGTCGTGGTTATGGCCACGATAGGTAGAGCACTATTAGGAGGTATTTTTCGGCCCCCGCTTCCCCGGTTTATGTAGTCCCAATACTTGCCCGGATTAACTGCCATGACCGCTATGCTCTTTGACGAGTCAAGGGTACTGCCGCCACCAAGACCAACTACAAAATCACAGCCGTTTTCTTTGGCGACGGATGCCCCTTCTTCGACGTGCTCTGAAACAGGATTAGGCTGAATTCTGTCGTACACAACCGCCTCAACTCCATTTTCCTTAAGGTACTTGAGGACTCTGTCAAGATAGCCATATTTCCTCATGGCTCCGGAGGCGCCGATTACAACAAGAGCTTTCTTTCCGGGAAGATAGGGTGTGGTTTTAAGCTCGCTCAGCTTACCGCAGCCGAAGATAATTCTTGTTGGCATGTAATAGGAAAAATCCAGTTTCATTTCTGCTCCCTTAACAATTCGACAATTTTTTCTATCGCCAAAGTATCATATAGAATCCAAACGTGAAAGCAACCCCGATACATAGGGATTCCGGACAGCTCAAAAAGTTCTATTGCATCAGAGGTGGTGGTACGGCCTGCCCATTTTTTTGTGCGAGCTGCCGGGCTTGCTCGTAAGTTCCGTAGAAAGGGACATTGGCATCCAGCCAAATATATAGCCGCCGACGCTCCTCTTTCGGCAGGTGAACATACTGTGTGTGTATGGGGTCCTTTAGCACCTTCAGCAGAGGACTCTGGTCCGCACCAATACGTCCGGGTCTGGTAACAATCTCTGTAATTGTGCTGCCGCCCCATTCATACCATCGGACATACGGTTTGAGACTCTCATACGATTTACTAAAGGTCCCGGCAGGCTCGCATGTCAACACCAATCGGCTTTTCAAATCACCGGCTTTACCATCGTGACAGCGTACACAATGCTTGTTGAGGACGGGCTGGACAAGTCTGGGATAGCTGAAAGGACGAGTTCCATCCGGGCCAGGCTGAATCTTAGATGGTGGTCGCTGTAGGGCCAGAAGACCTTGGCGGTTGGCCGGGACCGTACCCCGTGGTTCATGGCAGCCGAGGCAACTGCGGCGCTCACCGGGCTGCAAATAGG
>CAYTND010000226.1:2326-4525 GCA_964438965.1 uncultured Pirellulales bacterium | reverse complement strand
GGGCGGGCCAGAATGAACCTATCGCTTATCTGGTCGGCAAAACCGAATTTTATTCGCTGGAGCTAAATGTAACGCCGGATTGTATGATTCCTCGTCCGGAGACGGAATTGCTCGTAGAACGCGCCATCGAATTTTTGCGGACCCGCACCGGCACTCAATTCGTCTGCGACCTGTGCACCGGCAGCGGCTGTATCGCCGTGGCAATCGCCAAAAACTACCCGGACGCCCGCATAATCGCAACGGACATTTGCGATGCCGCCCTAGCTGTCGCCGCCGGAAACATCGAAAAGTATCAATTAGGCGACCGAATCACGTTACTATGCGGCGATTTATTCGACCCGATTATATCTGGCTTGGATGTTGATAAATTTGATTTGATTGTTTGCAACCCGCCGTATGTAAGCACCGCCGAGTATGAAAAGCTCGATATAAATGTAAAAGATTACGAGCCGAAAAAAGCGCTGTTTGCAGGGGTTGATGGCCTGGATATTTATTGCAGGATTATTGAAAAAGCCGAAGAGTTCCTTAAACCTGATGCGGCGTTAATGCTGGAAATTGGTTACGCTCAGGGACCGGCTGTTAAAGAGCTGCTCGAACAAACCGACGCTTTCGCCGAAATCAAAATCGAAAAAGACTTCCACAACAACGACCGTATCGTTTCTGCCAGAAAAATATCATCCTGATTTATCTGAAGAATTATCTTTTTTGTTACCTTTCGCTATAATCAAAACAACCGGAATCCCGAAAACTATAAGAATGATTAGGGGCAAAAATATGAGTGTGGCTACTTTTTCCGGCATCTTGTAACCTCATTGTTAATAATCCATTACGTTCGTTTGTCATCCTGAGCCCTTCGCTGCGCTCAAGGGTAAACTCTGCGAAGGAGTTGGCCGCACCCAAAAATATGGAAAAATCATTGCATTTTTACCATTTCCCTATACACTGAAATGGTAAGAGTTCGCAGCGAGAGTAGTAGGGCAATATTGCTGAATTATCAGGAGGAGAAGCAATGGGCAAGTGCACGGCTCTTTTCGCAGTGGTTGGAGTGCTCATATTTTTCAACAGTGTGGCGGAAGGAAAGTTGGTCGGTTTTTCCTCCGATGCAGCTTCCACATGGTCGCCGAACGGTGCCGAACTTACGCAGAGCATCTATTCATTAGCTCCCGTCGGCCTCACGATGAGCACCGAGGTCCAATCGACGTTCAATGTTACTACGACCACAACGAACCAGAGCGGCTTTACATGGACGGGCTATATACTCTTTCTTGACCCGCAGGGCAATGCCACTTTTGTTGAGGGCGCCGCCGGAAGCACAAAATTCGACACGGTGCTGTACCCGGACGCCTGGACAATTGAGTTCCGGGCGCCACAGGAAGTACTGCCCGGCGAGGTTGTTACGCTTGAGTTTGACATAAGCATTCCCGATGACGAGCTCTATACTTTCGCCTTAACTCAGCAACCAATCCCTGAGCCGGCTACTATGGTACTGCTCGGTTTCGGTGCTGCTTTATTGCTTTATAAAAGGACGGGAATGGAGCAAATATCTGTGGAACAAAATCCTCGGTGATTAAAACGGATTGTTATAAACCCAATGGACTGGGAATAGGATGAAAAAATTACCGACATCCTGTGCTGTGGTGGTGTTCTTGGCAGTGCTCGCTTACCGGGTTGATGCGACTATCATTGCATTAACGAAGGGCGCAGGGACGCCGGGCACACTAACCGCGATGGATGTGAATCGTTTGACCGAGTATGACCTGACATCTGCAAAAAATAAGATTCCCGATGTAGTTTATGTTCGCGATAATAACGATTTAATACTGCCGACTACATCTGCCGCGATGCCCGGCAGCCTGATATTAGAAAACAAGGGCCTGCCTGAGTATAACCCAATGCCCGATGTCGCAACGTTGTTTTCTGCCAAAGACTTATTTGCAGTAAATAAGATTCCCGATGCAGTTTATATTCGCGATAATAACGATTTAATACTGCCGACTACATCTGCCGCGATGCCCGGCAGCTTGATATTAGAAGACAAGGGTCTGCCTGAGTATAACCCAATGCCCGATGTCGCAACATTGTTCTCTGCCAAAGACTTATTTGCAGTAAATGAGCTTCTTGGTGCAGTGTATGTTCGTGATAACAACGATTTAATACTGCCGACTACATCTGCCGCGATGCCCGGCAGCTTGATATTAG
>CAYTND010000226.1:0-2226 GCA_964438965.1 uncultured Pirellulales bacterium | reverse complement strand
CGATTTAATACTGCCGACTACATCTGCCGCGATGCCCGGCAGCTTGATATTAGAAAACAAGGGTCTGCCTGAGTATAACCCAATGCCCGATGTCGCAACATTGTTTTCTGCCAAAGACTTATTTGCAGTAAATGCTCCCAACTATGACCCTATAGCCGGCATCGCGACATTGTTTTTTGACGAAGATTTGTTTGCAGGAAATCAGCTCGTCGATGCGATTTATATTCCCCGCGACAACATAATCCCGTCAGCAGCACCGGACGCGATACTTAACAGGTTGACTCTCGAAAATAGCGGTACCATCAAACACAATCCCACAACAAACATCGCGGCTTTGCACTTAGGGGAAAGTATATTCGCCAATATCGACGCCCTTTACGTTACAACAGATGGCTTCGCGACTCCTGAGCCAACGACGATTGTTATTCTCGGTCTCGGAAGCTTGTATTTGCTGAGAAAACGCAAAGGCGCGTAGGGGCAGGTCTATGTGCCTGCCCAGGGCAATGCTCCGTCGCCAAAGCTATGGAGCGTCGGCGACCACATCGGGTTGCCCGTCATGGCGCGGCCACGCCGCGACTGGCCTCTACTCGTATGAAATGATTGATTTGACCTGATAGTCGGCTATCTTTTCTCTTCCACGCAAAGCGGCAAGCTCTATAAGAAAAACGATGCCCGCAACTTGCCCCCCTATTTTTTCGATAAGTTTGCAAGCCGACGCCATTGTTCCGCCTGTCGCCAATAAATCGTCAACCATCAAAACCTTCGCCTGACTCTCTATGGCGTCACTATGCACTTCCAAAGTGTCTGTCCCGTATTCCAAATCGTAGGTGATACTTTCAGTCTTGGAAGGCAGCTTGCCTTTCTTCCGTATAGGCACAAAGCCAACCCCAAGTTTTTCTGCAACCGCCGCCCCAAATATAAACCCTCTGGCCTCCACGGCGGCAACATATTCGATACCAACCCCCGCAAAACCGGCGCACAGCGCCCCCACCGCTGCTGTAAGGGCCTTCGGGTCAGCTAACAACGGCGTGATATCACGAAATAAAATCCCCTTCTTCGGCCAGTCAGGTATGCTGCGAATGTATCTTTTCAGGTCAACTCCTTTGCTTGTCATTTGTTTTCCTTCCCTGGTATCTGTCAACTTTATAATTGCTTAAACGGACAGCAACCTGTCATTCCTGTGAAAACAGGAATCCAAAAACCGTAGCGATAGTGTGGATTCCCGCTTGCGCTGGAATGACATAGAGAATCGGTTGGTCTGAGTATTATTAGTATATTTCCGGGGAAATGCAAGTTTTATTGAGGTGTTGTCTGGTGCTGTTCTTCGTTCATATATTCATAAAGCCTGGTGAGCGCATCGCGCCGAATCTGGCGAATCCTCTCTCGCGTCAGGCCTAATTTCTTAGCGATCTCCTTCAGTGACATTGGCTGGATCCCATCAAGACCATAATGCATGCGCAAGATATTTGCTTCTCTCGGGTCTATTTCGTCTAATAATCTCAAGGCCTTTGTTTTTTCTTCGTACGCAGCCAATGCATCTTCCGGTTTGCCGGCGTTTGGGTCTTCCAGAATCGCCTCGAGCATTTGGTCTTCGTCCGATACTTCACCGTTGCCAGGTTCATTTACAGAGCTAAGAATCTCGACGATGCGATGTATGACTTTCGCCTTGCGCAGCGGCAGTTGCATAATATCAGCTATCTCTTCAACGCTTAGCTTTCTGCCGAGTTTGCTCTCAAGTTCGGCCGTAGTGTGCCGCCACTGATGTATCAACGCAACCATATAGGTGGGAATATGCACCGGCTGAAAGTTCTCCAGCAGTGCACGTTTGATACTTTGTTTTATCCACCACGCTGCATAAGTGCTGAAGCGAACCCCGCGGTCAGGGTCAAAGTAATCAACGGCTTTTATAAGGCCGAGATTACCTTCCTCAATCAGGTCGCCGAGGCTCATCCCCCGGCTGCCGTACTTCTTTGCGATATTAACGACCAGCCTGAGATTACTTCGCACCAATTGTTCCCTGGCCCACTGGTCGTTTTCTTCGGTAACCAGTTTGCCTAACGAACGCTCCTCTTCTGCGCTCAGCAGCGATGCCTCGTCAATCTCTTTTAGATATTCCTTTATGGTGACATCAAATGCTATAGCTCACTCCCGCCCGGCGAAAAACCTTTCGGTTCCGGCCATAAGGGCAAATTGTGGTTCGACCTTACCTCTTTTTTATAGGACGTT
>CAYTND010000225.1:0-4549 GCA_964438965.1 uncultured Pirellulales bacterium | reverse complement strand
GTATACTGCACACGACATCGATGGCAAGACAGTAAAGACCAATCTTCGGCATCAATTTTAACTTCAAAAATCTCCTTAGCCACAAGATTTTCCTGTTATTATTCAAAATACTGCAGTCCGCGAAGTGGCCTCAAAATAGTTTTGAATCGAACGGCTTATTAGGCTATCATAGATTGCGATGCGCTCAGCACCGAAGATGAACATATCCAGACCGAGAGTATAGATTAAAAGGAAAGCGAATAATTATGTTAACACAAACCAGGCGAGAGTTTTTAAGAGCCGCCGGAGCTGTCAGCCTCGGCGCCTCTCAGGTGTTGGCTGAAACTAAGAAAGACAATGGCAGCCATAGCAAAGAAAACGCAGAAGCCAAAGCCCAAGCTAAGAAGCCGATGTCCAAAATCCGGGTTGCGCAGATAAAGGTTTACCCAGATAAGGGTAGGATAGAAGCAAACCACATAAAACTTACAAAGATATTTGGAGACCTTGAGAGAAATCATGAAGTGGACGTTGTAGTTACCCCTGAGGGTTTTCTTGACGGATATGTGGCGACGGAAAAATCGGTCACCAAAAACGATATGGTCAAATACGCAATTGAACCTCTGACTTCGAGGTACACGCAGGTGGTCTCGGACTGGGCAAGACGAAACAAAACATGGGTCATTTATGGGTGTGCGAGGAAGGCAGCAAATGGGGTATTTAACACCGCCTTGATATACAATCGCAGAGGTTCTCTGGTGGGAATGTATGATAAACTCCATCTTCAGAAACATGACCACAAGTATATACCAGGCAATCACCTTAATGTATATGGGTCTGATTTCGGGCTATTCGGCGTAATGATATGCGCGGACCGTCGCTGGCCGGAAACAGCACGAACGCTTACGCTTCAGGGTGCAAGGGTAATTTTTAATCCGACATACGGAATGCACGGGGATTTAAATCTCTGCATGATGAGAACGCGCTCCTATGAAAACGGAATTTTCATAGTATTTACCCATCCGGGACAATCGCTCATTACCGGCCCGAACGGGGCTGTTGTTTGCAATAATGAAGACAAAAGTCAAACATACACCGTTACTGAGATGGACCTTTCCAAAGCATTGGCGGATAAGAGCGGGCACATTGTTGACCGCCGACCGGATGTTTACAAGCTATAACCCAAACAGTCCGATTGGAACTCAATAGTTAGAAAAACATAGAAAACTACAAAATAACTGAATAGCATAACTTTACAACATTGACTGCGCTGAAAAAGCCCTTGAACGACGTCGCCCCATCCCTTATGATAAATGTAGAAAGCATATTGAATAAATAAGAGAAGAAATGACGATGAGGCACTCGCAATTAACCCGCCGTGATTTTTTGAAAAGCGCATGCGTAGGCGCCCTTGCAGCCGCAGTTCCCTTTCGGGGGCGAGCGGCACTCGTCCCGGCGAAGGCCGAAGCCGCAGCAGGACAGGCGAACAAGCGGCCGAACGTCGTGGTCATTTTGACCGATGACCAGGGCTGGGGCGACCTAAGTGTTCACGGAAACATCAACTTAAAAACTCCGAATATCGATTCCTTAGCCCGGGATGGCGCCCTGTTTGACCGGTTTTTTGTTTGTCCCGTCTGCGCACCGACACGAGCTGAGTTATTAACCGGGCGATACCATTTACGCGGCGGCGTGCACGGCGTGACGACCGGAGCGGAACGATTGAACCTTGACGAAAAGACCATCGGCGACACATTCAAAACAGCCGGGTATGCTACCGCAGCTTTCGGGAAATGGCACAACGGCACGCAATATCCCTACCACCCGAATGCCCGCGGGTTCGACGAATTCTACGGATTCTGCTCCGGACACTGGGGCAACTATTTCGACCCAATCCTCGAACACAACGGGAAAATCGTGAGAGGAAAGGGATTTATCATTGATGATTTGACCGACCATGCCTTGGCATTCATCGAACAAAACAGAAGCCGGCCTTTTTTCTGCTATCTACCGTACAACACGCCACACTCACCCTTCCAGGTCCCCGACCACTTCTACGAGAAGTTCAGGGACCATCCAGTCCAGATGCGTAACCGTGACCCAAAAATGGAACAGCTTGACAGGACACGGTGCGCGTTGGCTATGTGCGAAAATATTGATTGGAACGTCGGGCGTATTCTCCGAAAGCTTAACAAATTGAAGCTTGCTGAAAAGACCATCGTGGTCTATTTCAGCGACAACGGCCCAAATAGCTGGCGATGGAACGGCGGTATGAAGGGGCGAAAAGGCTCAACGGACGAAGGAGGCACCCGTGTGCCCTGTCTGATTCGATGGCCAGGCCACATCGAGCCGGGTATTCAGATTCCCCAAATCGCCGGCGCAATTGACCTTCTCCCGACTCTGGCCGACATGGCTGGAATTCCAATTGTTGGTACCAAACCGCTTGACGGAGTCAGCATCAAACCCCTTCTTTTGAAAGAAACTAAGAACTGGCCGGACCGAATGATATTTTCACATCAAAGGGGCCGGGTCAGCGTCCGCACACAACAGTATCGACTCGACCATACGGGTAAGCTGTTTGATATGACTGCCGACCCGGGACAACACCGCGACATTGCGAAAGAGAAACCGAATGTTGCAGCCAAGCTAACCAAAGCAGTTAGCCGGTGGAAGAAGGAGGTGTTGCCTAAATCTCGAAAGGACGATAGGCCCTTTCCGGTCGGCTACGTTGAGTTCGCCACAACGATACTGCCTGCTCGCGACGGCGTTCCGTATGGAAACGTTCGGCGAAGCGCCAAAGCGCCCAACTGCTCCTACTTCACGAACTGGGTAAGCG
Organism: uncultured Pirellulales bacterium; assembly: GCA_964438965.1. Taxonomy (GTDB): domain Bacteria; phylum Planctomycetota; class Phycisphaerae; order Sedimentisphaerales; family Anaerobacaceae; genus NIOZ-UU13. The sequence goes on along the minus strand of CAYTND010000225.1, from coordinate 1,740 downwards.
CCGCCGACAAGATGACCTGGGATATCGAGGTGGCCAACAGCGGCAATTATCAGGCCGTGATATACTATACGTGCGCGAAAGAAAATGTCGGCTCCACTATCGAACTGCGTTTCAATAGAAGCCGAATTCAGGGAAAAGTTGCCAGGCCACACGACCCGCCACTGGTTGGCGCAGAATTCGACAGGGTCCCACGAGGCGGCGAGTCGTACGTTAAGAAGTTCCGGCCACTTCGGTTGGGTGTCTTTCGATTGGAAAAGGGCCGTGGCCAGTTGACCCTTCGGGCGCTGGATGCCCCGGGCAAGCAGGTGATGGACGTTCGTGCTGTTATGCTCACCCTTAACCGCCCAGTGCACTAATTTCTTTACCAGTCCTAACAGCCGGAAGGAGTGTGTTTGTCGGATTAAGTAGTGGCTAATACATCTTAAGTACCTGCAACAGGAGGTCTCCAATATGAGAAGAAGGAGCGTTCAAGAAACCGGTTTGTGTCTTCTGTTGATTGCCATTGTTGGCATCGACTCATTTGCTGCTGTTGGAAAGCCTGCCAAGAGCACCTTTGAGATCTACCCGGCAGTTGTTGACTCTCAGGAAGAATTCGAGACTATCGCAAATTCGCTCAAGCCGGGTGATGAACTGATCCTACATGGAGGCCTCTATTCGCAAAGTGCCCGTCGGGCTGTTACTGCTAAAGGTACCGCCACCAAACCCATTGTTATCCGGGCGGCAGAAGGGGAAAAACCGCTGCTTACACGTCCTGCTGAAACAATAGACAAATATAATAACATCGAGTTTATCGACTGTTCATATCTGATTATTCGAGGAATACGGTTTAAAGGTGGCAGCTCAGGAGTACGGTTTATCCGAGGAGACCATATCACATTTGAAGAGTGTGAAATCTTCGAGACCGGCAATAACGCGCTGACAATGAACAGCGGAAACTGCGATGCCTTTATTATACGAAGAAATCACATTCATCACACCGGGCTAAGCAATTCAGGTCATACAGAGGGAGAAGGCATGTATATCGGTGTACATAACGGAAAATATATAACTACGAATACACTGATTGAAGGCAACTATATTCATCACTTGCGCGGCACAAGCAACGGTGGGAATGATGGTATTGAAATCAAATTCGGCTCATACGGGAACATCGTCCGTGATAATGTCATTCACGATACTAATATCAGCAAGCAGTATCCGGGTATTTTCGTATATGGCGGCGGCAAAGGGCACAATGTCGTTGAGGGTAATGTCATCTGGAACGCTGGAGAAGGCATCCAGGTGGTTTCTGATGCGATTATTAGAAATAACATCGTTTTCAATTGTTCGATAACCGGAATCACGGCAGCTCCACATGCCGTGGTACCTCATGTACGGAATGTTAAGATTGTGAATAATACTATTGTGAATCACCCTAAGGGTGTCCTAATCCGGTGGAATAAGGCAAGTAACATGGTTTTCGCTAATAACGCTATCTATTGTCCAAAGTCCACTGCTATTGATGCGCAGGGAATTGGTAATGCCATTTTCAGCTCCAATTATGTGAAAGGCCGATTAGTGGGTGTAAAGACTGATGGCTCTCGGTTTTGTGATGGTGGGACTATTTACAAGGCTTTTGCCGAGCCTGACAAAAATAACTATTGGCCCAGGCCTGGCTCAGTGCTAATTAATCAGGCTGATACGGATTTCGCTGGCAAGCTGGATTTTAACCATACTCCGAGGAATCCTCCTTTTGATGTT
>CAYTND010000224.1:0-4561 GCA_964438965.1 uncultured Pirellulales bacterium | reverse complement strand
AACAACTAAACTGTGTGTTGTTGAAAAAATATTACAAAAGAAATTAAAAAACTTTCAGCAGCAAAAATGTCAGTAAATAGTAAAACTGTTAAAGTGTAATCCGGTTTTTACTTTATTCTTACGTTCCATAACATTTTGAAAACATATTACATAGTGACACAATAAAAACCTTTCTTTGATAATCAAAAACGCTGAAATCAGCCTGCAAGTTAAGTAAATCGACTCCAACAAGGGTAATTGCAACAAAGCAGCTTTTCAGTTTTAGTAAGAGCTTCAGTTACAATAAAACAATTTGCATCGTTTTATTAAAGAGTATGGTAAACAATATATGAAGTTGTGTAAAATACGGAAGACAAAAATTTTTATCAAGTATTGTTGAACTTCTGGACGATAAAAATAATATGAAAAATAATTAACTTTTTTGTATGATTTTTTAATAAATCCTTTATTGTAAATAAGTATTGTAACGTTAAATAAACGTAAAAGGATTTTTGGTCAGCCAAAAGGAGGTGACAAAATAATGGCAAAGAAAAAAGCAAAGAAAAAAGTAGCCAAGAAGAAAGCCAAGAAAAAAGCAACTAAGAAGAAAGCTAAGAAGAAAGCTAAGAAGAAAAAGAAAAGATAGCGTAGCAATTTAACAAAAGCCCGCTCGTCCTTATGGCTATGGATTTTGGTGGGCTGCCGGTTAAAGCCGGTTGTTTCAGCCGCAATCAACTGCGGCAAGTTATGCGAAAATGGAAGGTTTTCTCACTATGATAAAACCTTCCATTTTTTATTTATATACAGAACCACAGGTATGGACTATTTCAACTATAAAAACGGCAAGCTGTTCGCTGAAAACGTAAGTGTTGAGAAAATCGCTGACGAGGTCGGCACGCCGGTTTATATCTACAGCAAGGCCACGTTTAAGGAGCATCTGCAAAAGATTCAGCAGGCATACAGCCGGCTCGATACAACGATTTGCTATTCCGTTAAGGCCTGCGGTAATATCAATATCCTCAAATTTATGGCCGAGGCCGGCAGCGGATTTGACATTGTCAGCGGCGGCGAATTGTACCGCGTTTTGCTGGCCGGCGGCAAACCATCAAAAATCGTCTATGCCGGTGTCGGTAAAACCGATACCGAAATCATCGAAGCATTAGACGCAGACATCTGTTATTTTAACATCGAATCAGAAGCAGAGCTGGAAAACCTGATTCGATTGGCTAAACAACAAGGCAAACAATCCAAAGCAGCTCTGCGTGTCAATCCTGACGTTATGTATAAAACTCATGCCTTTTTGACCACAGGCAAGAAAGAAACAAAATTCGGAGTCGATATCGAGCGGGCACTGAAAGTCTTTGCTGATTACGGCGACAATGCGGCAGTGAGTCTCTGCGTGATTCATGTCCACTTAGGGACGGGTGGCAAAAAGATTGACCCGTATGTTGAAGCTGTTGAAAAAATCCTGCCGCTTATTGACCAGCTCCGCAGCAAAGGCCACACTATCGAAGCTCTTGACTTAGGCGGGGGCTACGGCGCCGACTACGAGTCCGACACCGTGCCTTCAGCAGCAGAGTACGCAGCAGGCATCGTTCCGCTGCTGAAAGACAAGAACCTCAAACTCATCTTAGAGCCGGGCAAAAGCATCTGTGCCAACGCAGGGATAATGCTTACTCGCGTGCTTTATATCAAACACGGCGGCAGGAAGAAATTTGTTATTGTCGATGCGGGGATGAACGATTTGATTCGTCCATCGTTGTATGATGCTTTTCATTTCATTTGGCCTGCAAAAGTAGATGAAAAGTTTGTGCCCCGGCAGCGGGAGAAAGATTTGCAGTTGAACGGTACCGAAGTTGTTGATATAGTCGGGCCAATTTGCGAAGGTGCGGATTTCTTTGCCAAAGATAGAGGTCTGCCGCCGGTGGAACGTGGCAATTTACTGTCTGTCTTTGCCGCGGGGGCTTACGGCTTTAGTATGAGCAGCAATTACAACGCCCGTGGCCGAGCCGCTGAAGTGCTCGTTGACGGCGAAAACTTCTCGGTCATCAGAAAACGCGAGACCTACGAAGATTTAACAGCGCTGGAAAAGTGACAGAAAAGCGCGTCTTCTTCACGCTTTCTGTCATCCTGAGCTAAGCGTAGCGCAGTCGAAGGTTCTATTGTAAATTGTCATTCCTGCGGAAGCAGGAATAAAGGCCACCGAAGTAAAAAGAAGTGTGGTTAAAGGAGCGTAATCACCGCCCCGTCATTCTTAACACGACCAGGACACCTAAAAGACCGAGGAGGAGCACTGCGGCTCTCAATATTCGCATGAGCTGTGTTCTGGGCTCCAAAATCTTCCATACAAAGACCCAGAGAACCACGATAAGCGATATTCGTAAAATAAAAGATATAAAGTCTGTGAACATAGTCATATAATATCCCATCTTAACACTTAAAGTCAAGTGTTTTTTGCCCATTTTAACATTTATAATTAAAAAAATGGTGGGGTCTGCAAGGCGGCAGGCAGACCTTTGAGGGAATATATCACTTTATATTGGCCTGTTGTTAGTTTAGAGACAGGCAAAAGATTCACTCTGTCTGTTCACGACTCTCGGCATTATGCATTAAAAATAATTCAAGAGCCGTTAAACTTGTTCCCAGATGTCCTCGCAGGTTCTTTTTATGCCCGTGGTATGGTCGATTAACCGCCCTTTCAATACTGATAGGTTGGCTTTGGGGGGTATTCCTGTCAGATTTTTCAAGTTGATAGGACTTTTTTAATTAGCCGTATATTTTCATCTTGTAGCCATAAATTTAAAGTAATTGAAAAGATATGCCGACTACAATGCGAGCGTGTTTGTAAATTGTAGTTTTTTAATAACACAATTTAGGAGAAAGAAGATGCGATTTCTTGAAGAAGCAAAAAGATGGATTGGTGAGATTACCGAAATATTTTTATTGCTGATCGCCCTTGGGATTGCGATTGAAATCCTATTTGGCGAGGCGGTTCCCTTCTTTGGAGGAGAAACCGGAATTGTCTCAAACATTACAGCACTACTTAGTACGCTGGGCGACAACGGGCTTGTCGGCTTGATTGCTCTGGCGATTATTTTCTTCCTGTTCTACAGAAGGCAACCTGTTCCCCATCATCAGGGATAGATTAAAACTTTAGGTTGGTGGGCCAATCGGTATCGCTGTCACTATGAGTAATATGACGTTTTACTCAGTGATAGTGATATCGGTTGGCCCCGAATATTTTACAGAGACGGAACTGACCTATAACTTCCATCTTCGAACCGTCGGCCTTGTTACTGCTTGTTTTGTGCGTGCTTGTTCCGTATAAGGTGAATTTCACAACAATTAGCCTTAACGTACTCTAGATTGATGTGAGATTTATTGTACGGACGAAAACAAATATCGAACAAGGAACGCTCAATTTAGAAATATTTAGCAGCGATGCGAACCAGGAATTACGAGCTAAGAGATTAGAAATTCCGTTCTACGAAGCCGGTATCGATTTTATTTTTAACGAAAAGGTTGTGGGAGAGGATGTCAAGGCAGACGGGTATCGTTGTTTTAATTGGCTCGATAACAAATTCCCGCAAAGCCCTTTTCATTGTGGCAATGGCTTCAACTCGCGTTCTCTGATGGACAATAAGCTTGGCAATCATCGAATCGTATTTCGTTGAGACCGTCCAGCCCTGATGGATGTGTGTATCGACTCTGACGCCGGGGCCGCCGGGCAGAATTAACCGGGTAATCGTGCCCGGTGAAGGAGCGAAATTATTCTCAGGGTCCTCGGCGTTAATCCGACATTCAATTGCTACGCCGGCATGCTTGATATTTTTCTGGCTGAACTTGATAGGCAGGCCTGCGGCGATTTTCAACTGCAACTTAATCAAATCGTGGCCGGTAACCATCTCAGTAACGGGATGCTCGACCTGAATTCGTGCGTTCGCTTCAATAAAGTAAAAGTTTTTATCGTTGTCTAAAAGAAACTCAACAGTTGCAGCATTGACATATTTGGCCTTTTTTATAATCCTCAAGGCGGCTTCGGCGAGATGCCCTCTTGTATGCTTATCCAGGATAGGACAGGGCGATTCCTCAATCATCTTTTGATGTCTTCGCTGAATGGAGCAGTCCCTTTCGTAAAAGTGTAAAGCGTTTCCGTGATTGTCGGCTATTACCTGGACTTCGACGTGCCGGGGTTCAACTATGAACTTTTCCAGATAGATGCTTCCATCGCCGAAGGCGGCTTCGGCTTCGGCACGTGCTGCGCTAAATGCCGAGCGCAGACTGATGTCGTTATGCGCAACTCTCATACCTCTGCCCCCTCCGCCGGCAGCAGCTTTTATTATTACGGGGTAGCCCATTTTGTTTGCCAGTTTTAGCGCATTTGATTCCTTTTCGATAGCACCATCGGAGCCGGGCACTACCGGTACACCCGCTTTGCGAGCTAACTCGCGGGCCTGGACCTTGTCGCCAAGCAATTGCATTGCCTCAACGGGCGGGCCGATGAATACTATCCCACACTCCCGACATATCCGGGCGAAGTTTATGTTCTCAGCTAAAAATCCATAACCGGGATGAATTGCCT
>CAYTND010000223.1:0-4562 GCA_964438965.1 uncultured Pirellulales bacterium | reverse complement strand
GCCGGCCGGTATAGACGTCAACCGCCCGGAGGATGTTCCGCCCTTCGATGAAAAGCCGCCCCCCAACTACCTGTGGAGATGGTCCGTGTCCGTGACGCGGCAATATCTTGTCATTAGAAGGGCCGCCGAACCACAGAAGCCCCAGTGGAGCCTTTACCCTCTTATCTCTGGACATCACAGTATTGGCGGAATCGCCGTACTGATGGGTCCAATCGGCTGAATCAGTTAGTGGGCCGGCTCGGGTCAGCATAATAAAATTACCCGAACTTGTAATCTTAGAGCCAGGCAGTTTCGACTCGCTCATCCGCCTCATAATTTTAATATGCTCACTTTGTGGCACCAAAAAGCAGGCTGTCCCCCCGTAGGGGCGCAGCGAATGAAAAACACGTTCAACTAAGACAGAGGACAGAGCAGACTTCTGACTTCGGTCTTCTGATACGACCAGATTAGCCATATAGGGGGGAAGTCGCATCGTCGTAATATCGCCAACATGAACAGCGACTCGAGTTCCATACAGTCCTGCCTCATCGAGTCTCCGGCGTATTGCTTCAACCTTCCCGGAGTCAGGGTCGAGCGCGACAATATATAGTTTTGATTGATTCACTAATTGATAGAGAAGTTCGCCGGTGCCAAGGCCGAGCAGCAGGCAGTATCCTTCTCTTTCGTCTGTCATTTCTAATATTTGCCTGGCCTCGTCCTTCCATCGACGAGAGCCGGCCGGCAGTGGTTCGATTTCCAGTGCATGATGTTTTGGCTTGGTTCTGTTGTCTGCGAAACAGTAAAGACTGCCCTGGAGAGTAATTACAAAAAGCTTGCCATCCGCGGCGAGCATGTTCCACACCTTGCCATCCACTTTCGCCTGCCACTCCCGTAAGGGATACTGCGTAGAGACCTTGGGTTGACCATTGTTAGGAGGAATATCAATGGCCAGAATAATACCATTCTCACCGCTGCCATACAAACGTGAGCCGGCTTTCAAGTGGATTCTGCTAAGCTCAGATGGGGCCTTTGTCTGCCACAGATTCTTTGCTCTTTTTGCCCCCGGCTCAAGTTTATAAGCCGTAATCGTATTATATTTTTTGCCGATGATAACTTTGTTTGCTATTACCGACGCCGGCGCCCCGAAGATTCCAATGCCGTCGGAGAGCCTGTATATGGCCCCACGGTTGAAGAAATGATCGTCCGAGGCCATGACATCGCACGAACCGGTTTTGTTATACTTGTTCATATGATAGTATAGAAACCGTCCTGTCTGGCGGTCGTAAGCGGCCGGTACGGAACGACCGCCGGATACCAGCAATTTGTCCTCCGTAGCCACCAAATAACCCTGCGGTGCCACACCGGCAAAGGCCGGACTGCTATGTGGCTGCATAAGGTAAGTAGTACCGCTGCCGCTATTGGTCCAGATGGTATCTCCGGTTTCGGCATCGATTGCGTGGATAAAGGTACCCATAAAAGGCCAAATGCTGGCCGCGAAATATATCTTCCCCTCATACAGAACCGGGCCGCCTCGTATGGGCCACATGCTGACCAGTCGATCGTTGCCGATCACCGTGTTCTGGGCAGGACCACCGAGAAGCTTCCGGACAAGAGAGCCATTTTTGGCATTCAGACAATAGAGATGTCCGTCATCGGAGGCAAAGTAGAGCTTGTCCTTATACACCACAGGTGCAAAACGCACCGGCCCATCGGTATAGAAACGCCACTTCTCTATCCCTGTCTCTGTGTCATAGGCGGTTACACGGTCCGAGACCATTGAGCCAACGAAAATGGTCTTTCCCGCAACAACGGGTTCGTACGAGGCATCAAACTGAAGCCTATCCTGACTTCTTGGCCAGGCAGGCTTTGGAGGGGTCAGCTCACGGACCCACTGCAGGTGCATCTCTGCCGGCAGTTCCTCCGGTGATGCCGCGCAGCGTCCCGCATCGTATCTCCACATAGGCCAATCGTGTCCATGCACGATAGTTGGGAGAAAGAATGCTGTAAGAAGCCAACAGCCAATAATACGCAGTATCCCTTTCGGGAGAATCAGCAAACAAAAATGCCGTCTCGATTCTCGATTCTCGATTCTCGATTCTTGATTCTTGACGAGTATCCACCCGCCAACGGCGGGTTTTGGTAGGAGCCCAGCGTTGCTGGGTCCAGTATTTAGTATCTCCGCAGGACACCTTGCGGTGGAGTCTGCACTAAGTATGAGTCTGTTAGTATCGTTCAACATAAAATCTGTGCTCCATCGCTCAGGAAAGAGGCCTGCATTTGGCCACATGTGGGGTTACTATAGAATTGTGCCGAACTCAATCCCCTCCGACAGGTGATAGGCGGCGTTTGCACCCTGCGTTCTTGGCCATGATCGGAAAAATATTTGACCAGAATTTCCCATATACACAATTTGACAACCCTATTAAAGCCTCTGATTTTACTATGTTACCAAATCCACCCCAAACTTTCAACTGATTTTAGCTTCTTTTGACAGATTCTACTGCTACTGCCGAAAGGCATCCGCCGCAAGGCGTCCCTTTCGGGACTGTGGAGAACACACCAAAACGCGGAAAGTCTCGATTCTCGATTCTCGATACTGGATGCTGGTCGAGAATCAGGGGAGTGCCAAATGAGCCTCGGTCATATTCGTCTCTCGTGCCCCGTGACCCGAGCAACGAGCCAGCCGGTCCGTTTTTTTTGGGTTATATAGACCGTGAAAAGTTTGTTATAATCATTAGAGAATTAAGAAGTGAGGCTCAAATTGAACGTTCAGTGTGAACTATGTCCAAAAATGTGTTTGATTAAGCCCGGCCAAAGCGGCGAGTGCAGGGTGAGAATCAATATCGACGGCGTGCTGCGAACGGTAGTTTATGGGTACCCGTGCTCTATCAACATTGACCCTATAGAAAAAAAACCGCTTTTCCATTTTTTACCGGGCACTCCAGTTCTCTCGATAGCAACTGTCGGCTGTAACCTCCACTGTAAAAACTGCCAGAACTGGGAAATATCACAAGCCAACCCGGAAGACGAAAACATTTCCGCATATTTTGTTCCGCCAAAACGGCTGGTGTCGCTAACCGAGCGCAATAATTGTCCTTCGTTGGCATATACTTACACCGATCCGATTGTTTATTATGAATATACTTATGATACTGCGAAGTTGGCCCGAAGTGCCGGCATACGCAATGTTCTTGTAACAGCCGGATATATAAATGAACAGCCGTGGAAAGAGCTGCTCAAACACGTTGATGCAGCAAACATAGATTTGAAGGCAATTTCCGACGATTTCTATCGGCGGGTTTGCTCGGCTACATTAAAACCCGTCCAGAATGCTTTAATAATAGCCAAGGCAAGCGGAATACTCGTTGAGGTTACGAACCTGATTATTCCAACGCTGAACGATAAGCCGGAGCAAATACGCCAGCTTGCCCGTTGGGTCAAAATGAATCTGGGCGGCGAGACACCGTTGCATTTTTCGGGATTTTATCCTCGCTACAAAATGCGTAATCTGCCCCCGACTTCGTTGAAAACATTGGAAATGGCTCGAAAAATCGCAATGGGTGAGGGGCTGGACTATGTATATATAGGAAATCTTCGCAGCAAGCAAGGCGAGAACACGTATTGTCCGGGCTGCAAAGTTCTGCTCATTGAACGCAGCGGTTATACTATCCTGAAGAACCGGCTCAAGGATGGCTGTTGCCCGGATTGTGGAAAAGAAATTTATGGAGTATGGAAATGACACGCAGAAAATTTATTCGCAAATTAATAAAAGCAGGTTCACCCATTGTCGTCGGCGTTTTATGGTTGGCCAAAAAGACTTCGCCGCGAAAGTTTGTACGGGCTATTCGAGTTAAGAAGTACCCTGGTCCCTTAAAGCCCTTACGAGATATTTCCAAACAAGGCAAATGGAGAGGCTAATATGGATGCCAAGTTGAAAAAAAGGCTCGGATGGGGATTTCTGCTGGTTTTAGTGATTGTGTTATTAGCTATTGCCGCCGTTTTTTTCTGGAAACCACATCTACCAAAAGAAGCTCCCGCCAAGCCCCGCAAAGTTGTTCTTCGTTCGTCACTTGCAGACGCGGGATGGTACTCCACTGATACCGAAGCGCTGAGCGAACAAATTGAAGGCTTCTTCCAAAAAGCTCAGGTCAAACCGATAAACAATGTAATTGCACTAATTTTGCCACACGCGGGATACCGGTACTCAGGCCAAACCGCGGTTTGCGGGCTAAAAACCACCGACAGGAAATATAAACGAATAGTTGTTATTGGTCCAAGTCACAGTATCTCAATGGAAGATATACTGAGCGTTCCGAGAGTAACGCATTACCAAACGCCTCTGGGACAGATACCGCTGGACGTGGAGTTTATAAACAAACTTCTAAAATATTCTCTGTTTCAGAACATACCCCAGGCACACAAGAACGAACACAGTGTTCAAATAGAGCTGCCGCTGCTGCAATACAGCCGAAAAGATTTCGAGTTCGTGCCGATTGTGGCCGGCAGTTGCTCGTTACAAACAATCGCCAAAGCCGGTAACATTCTGAGAAGTTTGGTTGACGCCGAAACCCTTGTAATTGCAA
>CAYTND010000222.1:0-4569 GCA_964438965.1 uncultured Pirellulales bacterium | reverse complement strand
GCGGAATTCAAGAAACATAAAGTAACCAGTGAGCTGCTGGTTATCAAGGGTGCCGGTCACGGATTCCGGGGTGAAGACGGCAAACGTGCCGCCGATTCGCTGGTGGCATGGTTCGAAAAGCATTTGCTCAAGAAGTAACTCAAGGTGGCTGTCCCCCGAACATCCTGGCCGGCCAGACGCGGAAGGCTGAAGAATCGCAAATGCAAGGCAAAGCGGAGGATATTTCCCTTGATTTTTGGTCTCAAAAAGTGTATCGTTTCCTTGTGGTTGATAACTCTGTGCTTAAAGAAAGTATAGGTGCTATATGGTTCAACGAAGAGGATTCACCCTTATCGAGCTTTTGGTGGTGATCGCCATTATTGCGTTATTGATGGCCATATTGATGCCGGCGCTCCAGGTAGCCAAGGAGATTGCCACGGGGGCAGTCTGTTTGAACAACCAAAGAAGCCTCACCATGGGATGGATCATGTATGCCGATGACAGCGACGGCTGGCTGATCGCCAACGGGGCCTGCTATGATCGTCCAGATAACAAGAGCCCGTGGGTTCACCGGCCCAAGAATATTGCTGGAAGCAATCTGGCCTATAATCCGGCACCAGCGACCATCACGAATCAGGACCGCTATCGGGGGATAATGCAGGGGACGATGTGGGAGTACGTCAAGGACGTGGACGCCTATCACTGTCCGGGTGACAATCGCAAAAGTACAAGGCGGCCTCCACGTGATTCTTTTCGCAGCTATTCCATCTCCTATGCCTTTGGCCCTCTCCGCGCCGGAGAAACTCGCACTCCGGGGTACAGTTACTATCTCAAGATGCAGGATGTCAGAGACGCGCCGCTGTACTATGTCTTTGTCGAAGAGGAACATAACGGCAGTCGCTATGGGGAAAACGAAGGGGGATGGCATTTGCCCTTTGGCGGTGGTACTAACTACTTAGCTAACCCGGGTAGCTGGACCTTCTACGACCCTCTGGCTTCCTACCACAACAAATCCAGCACATTTGGTTTTGCCGATGGCCACGCGGACAGACGCAGATGGATGGACAAACGAACACTCGATTTCATTAGGAGAAATGCTGAAGAGCCATCTTCTCACTCCGGAATACGTACACCTTCACCCGACAATGAAGATATCGAGTGGTTGCTGGAGCACTTTATCGAAAGAAAGCGTGTCAATTGATTGCCTCCACTTTTCCCTTGATTTCGAGCGAGGGAAATATATAATTCTACCCAGTTAAGTATTAGCAAGTCTCTGAAGGGAAACAGAATGAAAAGACTAATCAGCCTGTTGCTTAGCTGCTCTGTGTTTCTTGAAGGCTGCATTTGTCGAGAGGAAAATCCCATTCCTGCCTCTCTACCAGCGGAAGAGAACCAAAGTTATACATTGCTTGTGACTCAAATGTTCGGTTTATTCGTTTCAATCTGTTTTTTGATGCCGGCACCACTATACGCTGGGCAGAATTGGCCTTCATTTCGTGGTCCTTCAGCAACTGGTGTTGCAGAGGGTTATCCCACTCCAGTCAAGTGGGACATTGAACGAGCTGAAAACATCCGCTGGAAAACCTATATCCCAGGGCTTGGTCATTCCAGCCCGGTAATATGGGGTGAACGTATCTTTGTTACCACTGCCGTTAAGGACACGGGGGAATCAAGTTTGAAGGTGGGCTTATATGGAGATGTCAAGTCGATAAAAGAAGGGAATATTTTCAGTTGGCACGTTTACTGTATAGATAAAAAAAACGGTGAAATTCTTTGGAGCCGACAATCTCACATAGGAAAACCAAAGGTAAAGCGGCATCCCAAATCCAGCCACGCAAGTCCTACTCCCTGTACAGATGGAAATTACGTTGTTGCGTTCTTTGGCTCTGAAGGTATGTACTGTTACGATATGGAAGGAAATCTTATATGGGAAAAGGACCTTGGTAAACTTGATTGGGGTTTTTTCAAAAGTCCGGCTGCACAATGGGGAGGGGGTAGTTCACCCATCATCCATAAACAGATGGTAATTGTCCAATGTGATGTTCAGAAGAATTCTTTTCTTGCAGCCTTTAATTTGAAGGATGGTACTGAGTTATGGAAAGTACCCAGAAACGAAGTGCCAACCTGGGGGACACCAACTGTTTATACGGGCAATGAGCATTCGCAAATCATTGTTAATGGATATAAGCATATCGGTGGGTACGATATTGAAACAGGACAAGAAATCTGGAAACTGAGGGGCGGTGGTGATATCCCGATTCCAACGCCTATCGCAGCTCATGACTTAATCTTTATTACCAATTCACATGGAGGTAAAACCCCCATCTATGCCGTGCACGTCTCGGCAGCCGGCGATATTTCATTGGCCGAAGATACGTCAAGCAATAAAGATATCGCCTGGAGTTACAGCAAAGGTGGAAACTATATACCAACACCTATCATATATGGCGAGTATCTCTATTGCTGTTCGCATAAAGGTAAGCTAAGTTGTATTGAAGCCAGGACAGGTAAATTACTGTACCGCGAAAGTCTAAGCTCATCATCTGTCCCCTTTTCAGCTTCCCCGGTTGCAGCAGAAGGAAAAATCTACTGCACTGCCGAGAAGGGTGACGTATATATTGTAGAAGCAGGGCCTGAATTTAAATTGATAGGCATTAATAAGATGAATGAAATCTGCATGGCGACTCCTGCAATTTCACGGGGCACCTTGTTCTTTCGAACGAGACATCATCTTGTGGCGGTCGCAGAAGACAAGCAATGAAAAATTGAGGTCTGGTGGCACGTGAATCTACCCCCCCCCCGCCGCCTGATGGGCACAAGGATTAGACGAATCGAGGACGTATTGTGGCTTGCACTCGAGCGGATGTCTAAGGACTTGTAAATAAATTATCTTCCATTCTTGACTGTCCCTGCCTGCCGGCAGGCAGGGTCAGACAAGTTTTGGCTGGCTGCGGCTTGGGTGCGGTGAAGTTGAAATTCATACGTGCGAGGCGAAAGTTAGGATATTTCTCTTGATTTTTGAGCTTTAGAATTGTATGCTAATAATTTGTTCAGAGCCTTTCCCGCTAAATAGACTGTAGTGCTATTATGAACAAAGAAAAAGGATTCACACTAATAGAGCTTCTGGTTGTGATTGCGATTATTGCGCTTTTAATGGGCATTCTCATGCCGGCACTTAGTGCCGTCCGGGAACAGGGCCGACGAGTTGTCTGCGGCCAAAATGAGAAGAACATGGGACTGGGCTTGTACTTGTACGCCAACGACAACGATGGCAAGCTGCCTCTCAACGAGGTGGATCGCTGGTTATTTGACGTTTCATACTGGACGACGGATATTATCCTGAGGACGGGCGCCTTCGACCGACATATCTTCTATTGCCCATCCTGGCGTCAGAGAGACAATATTATTTATTGGCGCTACGGAGATAATCTTCCGGCCGGGACGCCGGAGAGCTACCCTCAGCCCGAGCCAACGAGTGAATCAGCCCGCAAAACCCGTCATCGCATTATGGGATACTTCTGGTTCATTGATACGGTCGCAGGCAGAAGCAACCCGCCCATGAGCCCCGACGACCAGCATAAGGAATGGGTGAGGTCTGTCATTGCAACGAAGAGGTCTGCCGCAACGGTGGAGCTGATCGCCGACGTAACCGCCAGCAACGGTCCGGACCGGTCCCAATCCGACTTCACCAAGGCAACCGGCGGATGCTGGTCGCGCTGGCAAGTCTATGACAGAACGAACCATCTGAGAAGAGGCTCACGGCCTGCCGGGGGGAATGTCCTGTTCGTTGACGGGCACGTGGAATGGCGGCGATTCGAAGAAATGGAGCACCGTTGGTTCTGGCAGAGTTATGGAAATCCCTCTTTCTGGTGGTAAAGAAAGTTGATGTGGCGTTTGCATCCTGCCTCTTGCCCCGTTATAAGTAAGGTGCTATATTCAGTACGAACTTCTAACGAGGCGAGGGTGCGGTGATAGTCAGAAGGGACAGGCAGGTGGAAAAATGAGAAAAGAACAATTAACCATACCTGACAAAGAGATAGTCGTTGTGTTGTTCGCTACCTTTCTTTTATTCGAAGGAACGTATGGAGCAAATTCGACTGTTCCGTACACGAAAAGCAATTCAGAAAATCAGAGCCGACAAACGTCCAAGCCTGTTTACAAACAGGTAAAGGGAGTTGCTTCAAATCCTTCTACGTTCACACCCAACATGTCTTTTAGTGAGGCAATTGATATTTTGCGTAATTCAACCAAACCTCCATTAAACATTGTAGTGCTTTGGAAAGATTTGGAGAGTAACGCAGACATTTATAGAGATACTCCTATTGGAATGGACGGCGTTTCAAAAGTTCCTTTACGTACACATTTGAAACTTTTGTTGATGTCAGTTTCAGGAGGCGGCGCAGAGAAATTAGGATATGTAGTCGAAGACGGAGTTATTACCATTGCAACACAAGGTTCTTTACCTAAAAAAATGGTAGCTCGTATTTATGATATAACCGATTTGGTGGCTGCCCCTGCTAATTATCGTTTTATGCCCGGCCTTGGAATGCTTTTTGGTTATGGTGGAATGTCCTATGGAGGTATGATGCC
>CAYTND010000221.1:0-4577 GCA_964438965.1 uncultured Pirellulales bacterium | reverse complement strand
TCTTTGAGAGCGACGATAAGACAGGCACACTTGCTGCTGTCGGTTCCAATTTGCTGGATTGCCGCGCCAGGCTCACTCAGCTTTTCTTCTGTCTGCTCAAACTGCTGGACAGGCAGCAAACCGGCCCAGCAGGTAGTCTTGTGAAGTCGGCCGATTTCCTCTACGGGTGTTTCGAAAGACGCCCAGGGACTGAGCATCTCCAGTGTGCCGTGGAGGTTTTCAATCTCGCCCTTTGTTTTCTCCATTGACGCTTCGAGCTGCTCGCACTTCTCGATAATTTTTGATATTTGCCGGTCTGAAACAACCTTGTTATATGATTGCTCATCAACGACGGTGCGCGGTGAAAGGACGCCGGCAAGACCCTTTTGGGACTGGGCGTAATTTTTGAGAAATGCAATGCTTTTTTCGAGGCGATTTAACAGCCCTTCAATATCTTTAGGCCGTTCGGCCGAGGCACCAAGCTCAGGGAAGTCCCTGCTGAGAATCGCCTCGTCTGCATTGAGTATATGACATATACCTTCACGCTGCAATGCTTCGAGAAGCTCGGAAGCCTGCGTGCGATGACTGACAATTATGACTTTTGCCATTTGTGCAATGGCCATAGTTAGCCTCTCAAGTAATCCATTACTTTTGCGGCCGCTGTGGCCATTTTATTAGCGGCTTCTTCGCGCAATTGTCGGCGTTGGTCTTCGGCCTGGGTTTTAAGCTGCTCAACTTCCGCGTTTGCTTGTGACTTTGCTTCGGCGATAGCTGCTTCGGCTGCTTCTTTCCTTTGCTGCTCGGCTTCGGCCATAGCTGCAAAGCGATTCTCCCGACCTTTTTCAGCCTGCCTGACCGCCTCAGCCTTGGCCTGTTCGATAATTTCCTGGGCCTGTGCTTCGGACTGCTTGATTTTCTTTATCAGTTCCATTTCTATCCTTGATATTTACAAGCACATATATAAAAGGCAATACATTATAGTATTATTTAACAAATGGCAAGAAATAGCCAAAAGAAATTTTTTACTTATTATAAGAGTTTGTCCACCTTTAGCGCGAGCTGTTTTACGTGGTCGAGTGATTCTTTAAATTGGACTTTTTCGGACTCGTTTAAGTTAAGCTCAATAACTTTTTCGAGGCCATTTTTGCCGAGGACGGTGGGAACGCCAACGAAGTATCCGCCGGCGTTATATTCGCTGTCGCAATAAGCACAGCAGGACATTACGGTTTTTTTGTCTTTGAGAATTGCTTCAGCCATTTTGACCGCGCCGGCGGCGGGGGCATAATAGGCGCTGTAGCCGAGCAGATTTACCACTTCGATGCCGCCTTTACGTGTTCGTTCAATTAGTTCGGCGATTTTCTCCCCATTGAGCAGCTCGGTTACGGGTATTCCGCTGACCGAGGTGAATCTGGGTAGAGGTACCATATCGTCGCCGTGGCCGCCCATTAAGACGCACTTTATGTCCTCTACGCTGACGCCAAGCTCGCGGGAAAGAAAATAGCTAAAGCGAGCTGAGTCCAGCGCACCGGCCATTCCCATAACCTTATTCTTTGCAAAGCATGTAACTTTGGCAGCGGCGTAAACCATTGCATCGAGCGGATTGCAAACAACAATAACGATGCTGTTGGGCGAATATTTGGCTGTTTTCTCGCTGACCTCCTTGACGATTTGGACGTTCTTGGCAAGAAGGTCGTCACGGCTCATGCCGGGTTTGCGGGGAAGTCCGCTTGTTATGATGACGATATTGCTGTCGGCGGTCTTTTCCCAGTCGCAGGTGCCAACGATGTTAGAGTCGTAAAGCTGGATGGGACTTGCCTGGGCGATATCAAGGGCTTTGCCTTCGGCGAGGCCTTCAACTATATCGAGCAGGACGATATCGCCGAGATGTTTTGTTGCAGCGATGTGGGCGGTTGTTGCACCGACGTTGCCGGCGCCGACTATTGTTATTTTGTTCCTTGCCATATATTACCTCAGGTTATCAGGGTACCAGGTTATCAGATAGTGGACATCAGGCTATCAGAATATCAGGCCAAGTTTGTTTTTTCAATGCTCTGATATCATTCTTTCTTGTCAATTTTCAGCGTTAACTTGCCATTCGAGGATACCGGCGGAAAAGTTTGGCTGCAACTGTACTTCCAGACGCAGCGAGCTTGTCTGCACGGGGTCAAATTTGACAATATTAAACTTGTCCTTTTCCAGACCGTAGCAGCAGGTACCGAGGTTTGGTGCTTGTTTCCACCGGCTGTCGTCTTTGTACAGCAATCGCCAGGACTTCGGAATGCGACATCCTCCCCTGCCTGTATCGTCGAACCAGTAAACCGCCGCGCCGGAGATTTTTCTCGGCTGCTCGAAATCGTA
This sequence comes from uncultured Pirellulales bacterium, assembly GCA_964438965.1. GTDB lineage: Bacteria > Planctomycetota > Phycisphaerae > Sedimentisphaerales > Anaerobacaceae > NIOZ-UU13. The sequence continues at coordinate 2,240 of CAYTND010000221.1, read as the reverse complement.
CTGCACCCATTCGGTTGTGCCTTTGTGGTCCCACCAGGTGAAACGCGGAATGCTGTGGTCATTTGAATTCTTAGGCAGCAACTTGTCACTGAGCGCTATGACTGTGTCGCCTGGCCAGCAGTGCGAGGCGGTAGCGGGCAGCGATTTCGATGGCTGCTCCCACTCGTAAGCATCGGGGCCGGTGCCGATGGTCGGGAAGGCTGAAATGCGTAACCGGGCACAGCCCATCGGGACCAGCGTTACGGTCTCGGTCGGCTCGTCGGATTTGGCAGGACTTGCTTGCAGCTTGCCGACCAGGCCGAGGTGGTCTTTCTTCCACGCCGGAATCTTCTTGGCTTTTGTGCGCAGCTCGATTGGTGCGGCATTGGCTTCAAAGGGCTGGTCGTCATCGGGCCAGGCCCTGTGCACGACGCGAAAGGACGAGCTAAGGTCTTTATCGTTCAACATCAGTCCATAATTCCACGGAGTAGTCGGGTGTATTTCCCAGGCGGGCCATTTTTCGGTGCCTCCGGCCCTTACGTACTTTTCGCCAATCTTCAATGAGTAGGTCAATGGGCCGCGGTTGACCGAGACGCTGTTTTTATTTTTCGTCCATTTCGTAAGCGTGATTTTCATTGTCAGATTAAGATCGACCGTGTCGCCGTCGGCCCACTTGCGGTCAATCAGGATATACGCTCCGGGACGGGATTTGACCGCTGCCTTTTTACCATTGATTGCCAGCTCCGGATTTTCGCACCAGCCGGGCACACGCAAGTAAAGCGGGAAGCGAACCGATTTTGCGGTTGTGATTGTCAGTTGAATGCTCTCGTCGAACGGGTATTGTGTCTTCTCTGTGATTGTAACCTCAGTGCCGTCGCCGACTTTTGCCGTAACCTGAGAAGGGGCATAGAGCACGGCGGCCAGGCCATTGCCCGCCGTCGCCAACCACAGATGCTCGGCGTAATAAGGCCATCCGTGGCCGGTGTTATGCTGACAGCACCGATGACGGTGCGGGTCAAACAACAGCATCGGCCCACTGTTTTGCAGGCCGGGGGATTTGTTGTGCCGGTCGCACAATATCATATTCGGGGCGGTCAGATAATGCAGCGCCTTGAGGTCGGGCGTAAAAGCCGCCGGCAGCGAGTTGAACGCCACGTCTTCGCATCGGTCCGCCCATTTCGGATTACCGGTAATCGTCAGCAGTATTTCGTGTGAGAGCATCATTTCGACCATACCGCAGGTCTCCACCGCCTGCCTGGGCCCGGTAAATCCGGGCCGGCAGTTCTCATCACCGCCGAACATCCCGCCCGGCACCTGACCGTACATATCCCGAATCTTGCGCCAGTTACGCTCGGCGGCCCAGAGATGATTGGGGTCCTTCGATTGCATGTAGAACGTGGCCGGCTGGCCGAAGCCCTGAGACATATTTACGTTGTGCCAGTTGATTACGTCCTTTTCCCATTCAGCGGTGCGCCGGTGGACTTTTTTAGCAAGGTCCAGCAGGAATTCATCCCCGGTCCGGTTGTAGAGCCAATATACGCTGTAAAGTAAATCACCACCCCGCATCCTCGGCCAATACCCAACCAGGAACCGCTCTTCGGGCACGGTTGTGAGATATTTCATATAGTTGGTCATCAATTTGATTACCCGCTCATCGCTGGTGAACTCGTAGTAGTTTTGCAGGCAGAAGAGCATAATCATATTGGGCCAGAGGTCTTCGCGGCCCTGGAGGCGGGTCGCTGCGCCCTTGCGTCCCTTATCGGGTCCGAACCAGCCGTCGGCTTTCTGGCTTCGAAGCGCAGCCTCGATCCAGATTTTGGACTCAGTTATCATGCGCTCGTTACGAAGGATGTAGCCGCAGTTGCTGAACCCCTTGAGCCAATAGGGAGGCTCTTCCCAGCCGTGCTGGCCTTCGCCAGCAGGGCTAAGCCATGCGTTACCTTCTTTTATTAAGAAGCGGCTTATCTCGGTCAGATTTCCGTGGAAACCGTCCGCTTGCAACTCAAGCTGTCTTCGCACCCAGCCTTGCGGTTCAATTGCACCGATAGGCAGTTTTATAAAAGGGCTTGGCAGTAATGGTGGACGGTTACCTATATAGAAGTCGTTTTTCGCTTCGGTGTCTGGTTTCTCAACAACCTCGATGCGGCTATTCGCCAAAGGCCGACTGTCGGTCGGGGTGTTGTTGCCAGCCGGACAGCCGAGATTAGCCAGCAGAACAAACAGCATTAGACCGAACAATATATTTCTGGACATTATTGACC
>CAYTND010000220.1:0-4585 GCA_964438965.1 uncultured Pirellulales bacterium | reverse complement strand
ACTGGCCGTCGGCACTTATGGTCGTCGTACTGCCTATTGCCCCTTTACTAACGTCAAATGGTGGAGATGTCGGCGCTGATATTTGCGGCAGGTCAACATCGGCTCCGATTACAACGTCCCCATAAAGAGTACCGCTGCCATCCATTGCCACATCTCCCGCGGAGGTAGAATTGGTAGCAATGGTTGTCGATTGCAGCGCGTTGGCCCCACCGTAAGGGCCATCGTTAGAATTATACGCATCAACAAGATACTCGGATTCCATCTTTATGGTGCTCTGAGCCAATAATGCATGTTGAAATATGCTCTTTGAAAACAGAGTGCTGCCAACTCTTTTTATCGCCTGACCGCATCTGCCAGTTACATCCACGCTGTAAGTGCCGTCAAGATTGTCCGTAACCGTATAGCTAAAAGTCGCATCACTATTCGGCAACGTCTCATTTGTTGCCTGTGGCAGGATGCTATCATCCCAGGGTTTGACTTTCAATTTCTCGTTCATTTCAAAGAGGGCTTTTGCCAGGCCTGCATCGGCAGCACACCGGGCCGCAATATCCGAGGCGGTTCGTATAGAGAAAATGCGGCTGTTCAGACCGAGCCTCAGCAATCCCATACCCATTGCAAGCAATATTACGACTGCAACCACTGCCAGCGGTATTGCAGAGCCTCGCTTTTTTGATTGCAGCAGCTTTTTCATATTTACCTCTTTCCTATAAGCCAGAAGCCAGAAGTCAGTTCTGTCCTCAATGTTCTTTTTCGTCTGTCCTCTGTTCTCTCGACTGCGCTCGGGACAAGCTTCTGTCCTCTGTCCTCATTTTTTAATTGTGCGTAACCGCAGACGAAATAACTGTGTTCGTCCGCGTCCCGTTATCGAGTGTAAGTATCATTTGGGTGGACCGGCCGACCTGCTTGAACGTGCAAGCAGATACATTCCCGCAGACGGTCTCGACTGATAGTGTTACCTTTGGATTCAGTTGGCCGTACTCAACATTCAGGTCGCCGTTAGCCACATAGAAACGTGCATAGCGGTCAACGACAGTAGATGTGTCGTCTGCATAGTAATAAACCTCAACCCAACTGCCGGCGCCATCAAGCAAGAAGTTTTCCCCGCTTGCCCTGCGCATTACTGTGTCAAATTTCCTCCTTGCTACATAGCCGTCTGTAATGACATCGGAGTATATACGATCATACTGGATGCTCCAGCCTCTCTGGCCGTCAACTAAAGCTATGCCGACAGCAAACACGACAATAAGCATAATTGCCATGGCTATTATCAACTCTATAAGTGTAAAGCCCCGTGAGGCTGTTGGTCTTTTTTTAATCATCTTTGTCTCCATCGGCCGTTATAAGGCATAGGTTGTGAGCTTAAAAGATTTATCTGCATCATTAAGGCTGCTCGTTCCCTGGGGCCGCTGCGCCCAGGCTACAACGACATTCAAGGCCCTCAATCCGGTACTAACGTCTTTCCACGATAAAGTTATATAGTAGTTAGCGCCATTTAAAGTAATGGTATAGCTTCCCAAGAGGGTAAAATCTCCGGGCTTGGCGGGGCCGGTGCTTGTAGTGATTGTCAGGTCTGAACCAAAATATGTTGCTGGGTCATAGGTCTCGACGCCCCCGATGCCCCGCCAATTTTCGCAGAGCATCAGTCCGATTCTGGCGGCGGTTATCTTTGCGGCAGCTTTTTGTGCATCCAAAGTGGAATAATATCTAAAATTGGAAGTTCCGATAAGTGCCGCTAAGAGGATAGCCATCGCAATCATTACGCTGATTAACGAGAACCCCCGGCAACGCCGAATTTTGCATGTTTTTAGGACCATTTTTGCTCTCCTCGCCTCGTAAAAGGCCCAGCCCATTTTGCACAACCCTGATCGTTCTAACAACCCCAGAATTGTTTGTTGGGTATCGCTTTTCTGATTATTATCGGGCGACATATTCATACCCGGTTGCTTAACTGACTATCGTCACAGTAACAGATAAATCGACATAAACCGCCGCGAAGTTTATTTGAAAACAATAACATTTACCCCCTCGGCTCCCAACCGTTCCCACAAGTTATTAGAGCAATCGATGTGAATTTCACGCTTGAGGGGCTGGATGCATAATCAGGCAGGTGCCTAAACCTACTCACCCCCCACCATTTCTATTTAAAGTATAGCACAAAAAAACAAAAAAGCAAATAACCATAGACCTATAATAACTCAATTATTGATACGTGTCCACTTGGGAACGCCTTCCGGCGGAGACCTCAAACTCAGCGCACCACCTGAGCTTATCGAAAGCCTGGGCACTTTCAATCGTCAATTTTTATGGTCTTCGGCGGCTTGTATTTCTTCGGCCTGTGAGAAGGGGTCTTCGACTTGTTCCTGCTTTTGGTGCAAAACCACGGACCTGATTTTTGAGGCAAATTCAGAAATTGTCAGAGGAGGTGGTTTTTGCCGCGTGGCAGCCTCAAGCGAAGCTTGGGGATGAGCAGACTTGTTGTCGGCCTCGACGGCAATGATGGCCTTTTGGACGGCCTGCTCGGCGGGTTCATCAGTTAAGGGACGTAAGTATATGGAAGAGGAGGAGGCCTGCTGCTTGGCCCAAATCAATTTCTCTCGAATCAATTCCAAAAGTGCCAGGAATAATCCGATCATTGCAAGACGATTGGTTCTGGACTCGAAGAGGCGTTCAAAAGTCATCGGGCCTTCTGACTGCAGCCGATGCAAAATCTCTATCTGGTACAAATCAATGGGCGTATCGTCCTTGATACGGCTGATGTCGCCAATAGTGCCGGTGGCTTTGCATATTGAATCGAAGGCCTCAAGCAGGTTCCAGATACTGACCTGTTCAATATCAATCTCGGCCTCGGCGGTCGGCTTCAACTGCTCGACAATAGTGCCGGGACGCGGGAAGCGTTCTTTTTGCTCATCAGCGGCGGCATTGAGCAGATTGGCGGCGTCCTTGAACTTCTTGTATTCGAGGAGCTGGCGGATAAGCTCTGCGCGGGGGTCGGCCAAATCATCTTCTCCGAGCAGGGCGGAATCGGGTTCTGCTTTTGGCAGGAGCATTGCCGATTTTATCTGCATCAATGTTGCCGCCATTACCAGAAAGTCGCCGGCCAGATCAATATCAAGGCTTTTGAGCATTTCTATATAGTGGATGTACTGGTTGGTTATTTTGGCGATGGAAATATCGTAAATATCCACCTCCTCCTTGCGGACCAGATAAAGGAGCAAGTCCAGAGGCCCTGCAAATATGTCAAGATTTACACGGTAATCGGCCAATTTATGCCCTCGGTATTATTGCTCCTGTTTCTCATTAGATTCCAAGATTTCCTGTGCCCGTTTAGCCTGGCTTTCGAAAACTTGCAGTTTTGCTAAAGAAGGAACCGGATACGGAAGCACCGAAAACTTCTCGCCCATTACAACCGATTTGATTCCAAAATCATCGAGTAACTGTTTTGCTAAATCGGCTTCACTGTAATCTGTGTACGTCGCAATTGTAACAAGTTTTTCAGCCATAATTATTTTCTCAAACCGACAGCCTGGCGGGCCTTTTCGAGTGTTTCCCATGCTACGGCTTTTGCCCGCTCGGCGCCGTTGGCGAGGACTTCTTTGACATAGTCGATATTATTTTCAAGCCCGGTTCTTTTCTGTCGGAACGGCTTGAAATAATCTATCATCAGCTCGGCGAGGCGTTTCTTGGCCTGGCCATAGCCCATACCGCCGCTTCGATATTTGCTCTCCCACTCGGCCAGCTCCTCCGGCGAGGCAACCAGCTTCAGAAGCGCAAAGACATTGCATTTATCGGGGTCCTTGGGGTCTTCGACCGGCGTGGAGTCGGTAACGATTTTCATAATCTTTTTTCTAACACTAACTTCCGGCTCGAATATCTCGATGGTATTTCCGTAGCTTTTACTCATCTTTCGGCCATCGACGCCCGGAACGACGGCTACGGATTCGATGATGTGTTCCTCCGGCACGGTGAAGACTTCGCCGTAAGCATTATTGAATCGGATTGCAATGTCGCGAGTAACCTCGATGTGCTGTTTCTGGTCGGCGCCGACCGGGACAAGGTCGCTGTTGTAAATGAGGATGTCTGCGGCCTGGAGGACGGGGTATGCGAACAGGCCGTGGTTAGGACTCAGACCCTGAGCGACTTTGTCCTTGTAGCTTGTGCATCTCTGCAATAGGCCCATTGGGGTTACGCAGGAAAGCAGCCAGGTCAGTTCCGTAACTTCGGGCACATCGGACTGGCGCCAGAAGATGGTTTTTTCGGTGTCGAGGCCCAGAGCGATATAATCCATTGCGACATCAAGAGTATGGCCGGCAACCTCGGCCGGCGTTGGGTTGCTCGTAAGCGCATGGTAATCGGCGATGAAATAAAAGCAGTTGTGCTCAGCCTGTAGTTGCAGGTGCTGACGCATGGCACCGAAAAAGTTGCCTATATGAAGTTTGCCGGATGGTTGTATGCCTGAAAGAACTCTCAAAACAATACTCCGAAAAATATCAAGTGAACTAAAGTGCCTAAAGTTAAAAGGAATGAATAATGAATATCCGACAAGGAATGTCGAATATCGAATTATTCTATTGCCATTTTCCTTTAT
>CAYTND010000219.1:0-4587 GCA_964438965.1 uncultured Pirellulales bacterium | reverse complement strand
TTTAACAGTAACAGACTCTCCGTCGGTACCTACGTCTAAAGCAACGTTACCTGCTATTTCTTCATTGAGACGCCAATCAATCGTGATGCGTTCCCCGGTGTATTTTCTGATTTCTCTGATTATATCGTAAAAGTTTGAGACGCCTGCCCCGTCAACCGCCGTTATCTTTGCACCGCGTGGTATTGCCAGTTTTGGTGGTCCACCCTCAGCATTGATAGTCTTGGCAACAATCGGATGCTCGGCGTCGAGTGCAACGCCGATTCCAATTAGGACCCTGTCGCTGCCGGCTGGTTTCCGGGGCTTAACTGTAACAGTAAAAACCTCTTCGACACCGTTGTCATTGGTACGCAGCACCTTGACAGGCAGTTCCTTGTCTTCGGACTTTTCTGTAACGTCGCGCATCTCGCTATAAGTAGGATTCTCAACATCGCCAATCGCAACAATAACATCATCAGGCTGCAATGAAATCTCATCATCGACGCTCGAAGCCAGCTCCTCTGAAACAACGGTTATCCGTAAACGCGGAACCATAGAATAAATATGGCTAAGCTCGAATTCAGACTCAATATCATAACTGGTGGCATGCATCAAATTCAGTCGAATTTGCGATTTAACTAATTCAGCTTCACCTGAGTTCCCGATTCGCTCAGCAGATAACGTCACTTCCGGCACAAGAGCATTCTCAATTACTTCCTCCAGCTCCCAATGGCTCTGCACCTCTCTGCCATCGACAGATTTGATTCGGTCGCCGGCAAGCAGGCCGGTTTTAGAATACAGGTCGTTAGCGTCATCTTCAGAAAGCCTTCCGATGGTCAGACTCGTTGGAATCACGACACCGAAAAGCCTCATCAGCTCGCCGGGCAGTTGTTCGGCCACAAGTAACAAATCTTCTTCAGAGCCGTCCTCGTGCCTTACTCTCAGCGCAACCTTTTCATCTTTGCCGGACAAAGCAGCCGCTATCCCGATATCGCTGAAGTCGAGATCGGCGTTTTTGCCTGCAACCTCTATTATTTCGTCGCCGGCCTTGAGGCCTGCACGTGCCGCCGGTGAATCCGGCATAACACCGCCGACTACAGCAGGTGTCAGATTTATGCCGATAAGAAAAACTATCATAAAGATAATAACGGCGCTGATAATGTTAAAAACAACCCCCGCTGCTAAAACAGCGGCACGAATACCAGCAGGCTTATTGGCAAACGAACGCGGGTCATCGCTGGTCTTGACCGGCCCGGTGTCCTCCTGGCCTAACATCTTAACAAAACCACCAAACGGAATAAGACCGAGCCGATATTCCGTCTCGCTGGCCTTGCGCTTGCCGCCGATAGTAAAACTTAACCCACCTTCACCGGACTCATCACCTTCTTTGGCGAATAGCTTCGGCAGTATCCGAAACTTAAAACCATTTTCGGTCCGCTGCACACCAAGCAAAGTCGGCGGCATAAAGATTGAAAATGCTTCGACCTTTATGCCGGACAATTTGGCAACAATGAAATGACCGAACTCGTGAACGAGAACAACCGACCCAAATCCGAACATAGTCAGCAGTATGTTGCCGAAAGTATTGATATTTTGGGCAATTAAAAAAATAACCGCCACAAAAACAGCAGCAAATAAAATCACACGAAAACGCTTATTAAAGAAATCTTTCAATTCCGTCATTCAATAAACTCCAAACACTGACTTTAGCTCACTTTCTATTGCCCTTATGCACTTATGCCCTTGTGCGCTTTAATTCTAACTTCTTCCCTGGCCCAGGCATCTGCCTCGAGCAGATCTTCAAGGGATGCGCTGGCTTTAACATCGTGCTTATTCAGAGAATGTTCGATAAGCTCCACTATAGTAACAAATTCAATCCCCCCCGCCAAGAACTCCTCGACAGCCGCCTCGTTTGCAGCGTTGAAAACAGCCGCGGCCGTGCCGCCCGTTCGCGCAACCTCATAGGCCAACGGCAGCGCACGAAACGTCTCAAAATCAGGCTTCTCAAACGTAAGTGTACTTATTTGCTCCAGCCGAAGCCGCTTAGAAATACCTGCAACACGCTGCGGATACGTCAAGGCATATTGAATCGGAAGGCACATATCAGGCTCTCCGAGCTGCGCTATCACCGAGCCGTCCACAAATTCTACAAGCGAGTGAATTATCGACTCGGGATGAATCAGAACATCTATTTTATCCACCGGCATATCAAAAAGCCAGCGGGCCTCGATAATTTCAAACGCTTTGTTCATCATACTCGCCGAGTCAACGGTGATTTTTGGCCCCATATTCCAAACAGGATGCGCAAGAGCCTGCTCCAACGTTACGTTTCGAATATCCTCAACGGTAGCTCCCCTAAACGGCCCACCAGAAGCGGTCAGAATGATTTTATTAACTTCTTCGCGAGTACCCGACTGCATAGCCTGGAAAATCGCTGAATGCTCACTATCCACCGGCAAAATAGTACCGCCGTTTTTCTTTGCCTCGCTCACTAACAGCTCGCCTGCAACAACAAGCGGCTCTTTGTTCGCCACAGCAAGCTGCTTGCCGCACTTAGCCGCCGCAAGAACCGCAGGCAGACCGGCCGCACCGACAACCGCGGCAAGGACGATATCAACCTCTTCAAGTTTCGCAATCTCCGTCAAGCCATCCGGACCGGCCAAAATCTCGACATCCAGCTCACCAACTAACTCGCCAAGCTGCGCCACGTAGTCAGGATTTGTAACAGCAACAAATTTAGGCTTATAGCATCTAACTTGTTCAGCCAACAACTCAACATTGCTGTGAGCACTTAATGCAATAATCGCATACCCCGACCCAAGCGCATCGATTACCCGCAGCGCATTTCTGCCTATCGAACCCGTTGAACCCAAAATAGCAATTTGCTTTGCCATAAATACCAGTTCCAGCAATTTGTAATTCTCAGCGCTGCCGTCCTATGCCGTTCCCAACAAACACCGATAGTACGATAAGCACTACCAAGCTGTCAAGATAAGAGTGCCCGCCTATTCAAAAACTATGCATAAGAGCAAAAGTCAGTGTAAGTCCGTGTTCAAGTCAGTGTCAGTCAGTGTTTATTATAAAGGTGCGGAAATCTTTTCTTTTCGCTGATTCCTGGCCTTGAACTGCCGCGGCGTCATCCCGACAAGCCCCTTAAAAGTGCGGGTAAAATAGCTTTGATTATTATAGCCGACCTCAAAGCAAATCTCCGTGCAGTTCTGGTCCGTCGCTAACAATAATTGTTTTGCACGCTCTATCCGAACGCTGGTCACGTAATCTATTATAGTAATGCCCATCTGTTCTTTGAATATATGCGCCAGCCGCGATATGCTCAGATGTGAAGCTTTAGCTACGTCGGCAAGGGTTATCGGCTTATTGTAATTGGCGTCGATATAATTTATGGCCGGCCTGATTTGGCTTACCTTCCGGGCATCCTGCGAAGAATAAACCAATTCGATAAATTCGTTCAACGCCGTGCTAATCCACGCACACAAATCTTCCTGATTGTTAATCCGCATCACTTTGTTTACAAAATTGAGGTTCTTTTCGAGCATAACGTCAATATCCACTCCGCCCTCCACCGCCGACCGGCTCAGAATACTCAGCAGCTCCAGCAGTCTTGCTTTAAGGATTCCCAGCTCTCCGATGGTCTTGAACAGTATCGTCCCGAGTATGGAATTCAGAATCTCTTTAGCGCCGGTTCTGTCGCCGATTTTGACCTTGCCCATCAGCTCCCGCTCACTCTCCAGAGGATACTGCCACTCGGTGCCGAGTTTTTTTCTCTCCTGGATAAACTCTCCTATCTGCGACTGCTGTTCGGAGCGCTCACGACGCCATCTGATAACACGCGGGTCGAACGCGGCAACTTCGTAAAGCAGGTCAAAGAGGAACTGCGCCGCCTCGTTGATTTTCCGCCCCTGTATAAACGGCAGCTCGCGCATCGCCGCCGTCAGTTTTTTTCTGTTCAGGCGAATACCATTTAACCGTTTTTCGACGTCCTTGACTAAGATTTGCGTTACGGGTTCCCAAAGGCATTTGCCGAAAAATATCCCACCCAGCGCCTTGTCCTTATCCATAACCGGCACACAAACTAACACTATACCAGCATGGCAAAGCGAAATATAAGATTGTCCGGTCTCTATCGCTATCTCAAGGCTTCGCCGACGCTCCTTATTACACCTGCGCCGGCCCGCCGTGCTGCTTTGAACGACCTTGCAAAACGTCGGCTTACAATCGGCACTGCACATCTGTTTTATCTCTTTGCCGCGGATATTCCTCGTCTCTAAGCCTAATTGGAAATGCCTGCGAAAAACACCCTCGATCCTCTCAAACTTTTCTCTGCCAAGCAGTTTTACTAACGAGACTTTATCAGCCATTTGAACTTATGCTCCTGCACTCTTAGGCGTTTTTGCTCTCGGCGGAAATTCTTCCGCCGTAGCAAGATAGTGCTATTATACAAAAACCACAGACAAAGAACCATCTTTACTCCTTTTTATATTTAGCCCTGGGTTTCACCCAGGGTTGTTTAGCCGTCGCCGGCACGGCGACGTTATTCCCCCCACGGCCGGTAGAGGTTAAATTTCAATCAAAAACGCTGATACCTAAAAGCAA
>CAYTND010000218.1:0-4617 GCA_964438965.1 uncultured Pirellulales bacterium | reverse complement strand
AGCCCAATTAACACGCGCAAGAATCTCCAGCGCCTCGTCACTGCGGTTTTGTTTGGTCAGCCAGCGGGGACTCTCCGGCACGAAAAACAGCAGCACTAACAAAAGTAAAGCCGGCAGCGCCTCCGAGCCGAACATCCACCGCCAGCCGGACTCCTGGTTCCACATCTGGTCACCCTGAAGGGCGATAAAATAATTCACAAAATAGACTACCAGAAAACCGGATACAATTGCAAACTGATTGACCGAGACCATCCGCCCGCGAATCCTCGCCGGCGATATCTCCGCTATATACATCGGCGAGGACATCGACGCCGCCCCCACACCCAGACCGCCGATTATCCGGTAAATAATAAAAATGGTAATATTTTTCGGCAGGGCAGTTCCCACCGCCGAGATAAAGAACAGAATTGCAGAAAGAATAAGCACCTTTTTCCGACCAAGCCAGTCGCTGAGCACTCCTGCAATACCCGCCCCGATGGCACATCCGACTAGCGCACAGCCTGTTGCCCAGCCGGCCCAGTTTGCATCAAGGGCAAAGTGTGCTTTCAGAGGCCCTATCGCACCATTAATTACCCCTGTATCATAGCCGAACAAAAGCCCGCCCAACGCAGCCACCATACATACGAGCATTACATATACAATGCTGCCTTTTTCTTCGTTTACAAGCGTGTTGCTCATAATATTACTCATTTAACTACTGAAGTTTTGCAAAAGTCTTTTAACAACATAAACCAATTCGTCATTCCGAGCGCAGTCGAGGAATCTGTTCAATAAAGTATCCGATTTAATTATTCTCCACAATTCTCCAGGGCGTATTTTAAGGCCCAGTCGATAAACATTGCGTGATTGTTATTTTTATATGTCCCATCCGGATTTTTGCATCGCCCCTGGGCCTCTCTTATCTGCCGGACAATCGGACGTGCTTTATTCCCAATAAACTGTATCTCACGAGCGGCGTACAGGACCGTTTCTTCACGCGCATCTTCCAGGCCTTCAGCCAGCACTAACAAAGCATCCTCACACAAACCCAATTTGCATAATGCCCCAGCTGCCGCAAACCGCACGTTTGGACTCGAATCTGCCAGCCGCTCGGTTAGTGCCTCGATGACAGGCGGCGCACCAGAACCGAGGACACTCAGAGCTACGACGGCCCAATAGCGAACCGCACTGTCCGAATCACTTAACAACCTGATTAGCTTCGGAATATTATTTGGTCCTCTTCCAACCAAATCGGCCGCAGCGAGAATACGCCGTTGAGGATATTTACTAATTTGTCGCGCCATCTCATAAGGCGTCGAACCTTCAGCACGAATATGCATTTCAGCTTCCGACAACAATCCTACATCTCTCGTCTCGACCATCCATTGAAGGTGCACCTTACGCAGTCTCCCAAGAATCTTCCGAAGTGAAGACGAATCTGCCAGATTGTTTACTTCATGTGGGTCAGCCGATGTGTCATAAAGCTCCTCAATCGGCTTGGTTGGTGCCCAGTGTAATTTTTGTACACTTGACAGCTTTTCTTCTGCAACCGCTCTGCGCAGCTCCTGCATAATCTCAGCCCTGTCCGGATATTCGCTCGGCTGAATGTATGGCAAATGCGGCATATAATTACGAATGTACTTGAAGCGCTTATCACGCACGCTGCGCGACATTTCGTATGCCTCATCGACTCGGCTGGCCGCCCCAAAGACATATTCTCGCGGCGGCCCCGCCCAGGCACCAAGAAACGCCCGGCCCTGCATATAACCCGGTATTGACAATCCAGCTAAGCTCAAAACCGTCGGTGCAAAATCAACAAAGCTGACTAATCTGTCGGTTCTCCTGCCTGCTTTGAGCGGCGAGAAGTTTCGATAACGTTCAGGAAAACGAATGATTAACGGGACATGAAGACCGGAATCGTAAAGTGTTCTTTTGAATCGAGGAATACCCATGCCATGGTCTGAGAAAAAGAACACTATTGTATTATCAGCCAAACCGTCGGCTTCAAGCTGGCCGAGCAAATCACCGACCTGCTTGTCCATAAAAGTAATCAGGTTGTAATAACGGGCCCAGATTTTCCGCACAAACGGGGTATCAGGATAGTACGGCGGAAGAGGAATTTGGCTGCCGTCATGACGTTCTTCAGGTTTAAGCTTCGATGTGTACTTGGCAAAAAACTCCTCGTCGGAACCGTTAATTTGCCCCTGATGTGTAGAGGTGAAATTGAACACGCTGAAAAATGGCTGACCGGGTTTTCGCTTGCGCCAATGGGCCGTTTGGCTCGACTCGTCCCAGACATTTACATCGGTGAAGTTATAATCCTTTTTGTAATTGTTGGAACAGTAGTATCCGGCTGACCGCAGATTTTCCGGAAAACACTTGATTTGTTTCGGCAATTTTATGTCGGAACGCAAATGTTGTGTGCCCGTAGAAGTTGCATACACTCCTGTTACCAGACATGAACGCGCCGGTGCACATACCGGAGCGGTCGCAAATGCTTTTGTATATAGCACACCTTCTTTGGCAAACTTGTCGATATTCGGCGTTTTCGCGTAACTGTCACCATAGCAGCCTAAGTAAGGACTGATGTCCTCGCACGTAATCCAAAGAATATTGGGTTTGTCGCCAGATGCCCTATATGCCGTTTGCCTTACGGTGGTAGCGCACCCTGAAACAGTAAAACCTGATGCGCATAATCCCACGGCTTTAAGAAAACTCCGGCGCGTGCTCTTGTTCGTGCCCATTTTTTAATCCTCAAATGATACTATTTTGAAATCTCGCACACTGCGAACCACATTACCATCAACTGTAACCAATTCCCCAACAAGTTGATACTCTCCCTTCCGTTTCGGAAACTCTTGTTCAAACGTCAATATCTCTCTTCCCAGGGGACGAATAGTGCAATTCCTTGTTTGCTCGGAAATGGTTTTGGTGCCACGCATAATGCGCAGGCGAACGGTCCCTTTCCACTTACGATGCAGGTCATTTATCACAAAGACCTTTAACTGGCGCTCTGTTCCACCGGCAAGCTCCTCGTCCCAGAAATCAATCATCAACCCCACCGGCGAAAAGGCATCGCGCACATACTGCTCGAAATAAGGCTCGAAGGTGAGTTTTTCTAAGTCGATGAAATGGTCGCTTGTCGCACCGCCTTCCGGCCTGGGCTTATCACCAGCTCGCGAATATCCCAGTCCGCAGAAATGAAGCACACCGGCACATTCACGATGACACCGCCAAAATTCGGTAAGGGCCGCTAAATAACGAGCATAAAGCAAACGCCGCTGAGCTACGGTCGAATTTGGCCCGAGCAAATTGTCATACACCTTATCTGTTAAGCATGTTGTCGTACCGTCACGATTAAGCCACAACCATGCGTACTCATTGATTATAATTGGGAGCTTATAATCTTTCTGGGCATCTCTCAAACGGGGTCTGCCGGAGGTATTGGCCAAATCTGACAAATGAAAATCTCCTCTGCCCCATTGAATCTTGCTAAACAGATACGGGTGGGATTCAAGGTAGTCGGCATCACTCTCAGGTACCGCCCAGCCGTTATCCCACGGACGATTGGACAAATCCAGATGCCGCACAGCCCTCAGCGCCTTACCGGTTTCATCGGTTTTACTTTCGTTCTGTGCGTCCCAGATTACCACACAAGGATGGTTCCATCGCTCGCGCATCCACTCGGTATATTCCGGAATTATTTTTTCGCTTATGGGATTTTCCGGTGCTTTACTGAGCAGCCAGATGGGAAACTCATCCTGAATTAAAAAGCCCTCTTCATCGGCTATTTCGTACCAAATCTCCGGCGGAAAACCGATACAATATCGAATCGAATTCCAGTGCATACTTTTGAATTTCCGATGAAGCCGGCGTACCCATTCTTTTCGCCAGGGCTTGTCACCTCGCTCGGCATCCTCAAAAAAACGATATACGCAAACGTTAGTCCCCCGCATGAAATAGGGCTTGCCGTTTAGAACAGCCCGGCCACTTTCCTTATCAAATCTAAACGACCGCATCCCAAACCGAACCTGCACACAATCGCCGCCTGTATTCAGCTTCAATTCATATAGAAAAGGGTTCTCAGGGGTCCATAGCTTGCAGTCTTCTATTGGAATACTGACATCAAGCTTTGTCGTTTTGCCATCCGAAAAAGCAATACCAGAATCCTTTACTGCACCGACAAGTCTGCCGGTACTTACTTCTGTTACTTCGTATGCGACCGAAGCATACCCCGACCCGGCGGGCCATTGCACCTCCGTCACAACCCTCACCTTGTCTGCTGAAATGTCCGGAACGGTTTGCACATTCACTATATACGGCTTGCCAGTCAAAATCAGTTTCACAGAGTCATATATGCCCGGGATGTACAGATATTTTTCAAAGTCCCAGCCGGTCGGCATATCTTTCGGCAAACATTCACGGTCAGCACCCACACGTATGATTAGTTCGTTCTGTTTGCCTGAACCCTTAAGAAATTTCTTTACATCCAGCAGAGCGGGCGTAAAGCACGGCAGATGCTCGCCAACCAATTTATTGTTGAGAAACACTTTCGTACCATACTTTGCCTTATGGATTTTTAAAATAGCAACGGCTGGAATAGTGTGGCGCCTGATGGATTTACCTTTCGGGCTGGAG
>CAYTND010000217.1:0-4620 GCA_964438965.1 uncultured Pirellulales bacterium | reverse complement strand
GGGATTGATGTTGAAATCGCCGAGCCGACCGATGGAATAGACCGAAGCAGATTAGGAATTTATCTGGGTGCAGGCGAAGGCTCTGTTGACAATGATGTATTTTTCGCTGCAATCGCTGAGGGATGGGACGCAGACAAAAACGAAATGGACTGGAGCCGGTGGGCGCAGGCTGCTTTCGGTGGAATGGATCCGATGTGTGAGTTCGAGCAGGAGCCGAATATGCCCGCTGCCCATATCGCAATGCTCACCGGTGCACGCGGCCCGACAAGAAGCTGCCTTACCGCCTGCGCAGCCAGCACTCAGGCTGTCGGTGAAGCGACAATGCTAATCCGCAGAGGTGATGCAGACATAATGATTGCAGGCGGTGCGCATTCAATGATACATCCATTGGGCCTTATGGGCTTTAATCGTCTCACCGCCCTATCGACGAGAAATGACAGTCCCCAAACAGCATCAAGGCCGTTCTCAGCTACCAGAGACGGCTTCATTCTCGGCGAAGGCGCAGCGATACTTATTCTCGAATCCTTGACCTCAGCGAAAAAAAGAGGAGTTGAAATTTTAGCTGAGGTCATCGGCTACGGCAGCAGCTCCGATGCATTCAGAATTACCGATATGCACGAACAGGGCAGAGGCGCAATACAAGCGATGACTGCGGCACTTGCTGATGCCGGTATTACCTATAAGGACGTTGATTACATAAACACGCACGGCACAAGCACAAAGGAAAACGACTCAATAGAGACCAAGGCCATCAAAGCGGTTTTCAAAGAAGAAGCGAAAAACACCCCTGCCAGCAGTGTCAAGAGTATGCTTGGCCATCTAATCGGGGCAGCCGGTGCAGCCGAGTTGATTACCTGTGTCCTGGCAATACGAGACAATATACTACCGCCCACAATGAATCTGATAGACCGTGACCCTGAGCTTGATCTGGATTATGTGCCCAATAAGCCGCGGAAATGTCAGGTTAATGTGGCAATGAATGAGTCCTTCGGATTCGGCGGACAGAATAACGTCGTAATCATTAAAAGATTGGAGTAGGCAAAAGGCGAATATCAGGTCATCAGGAAACCAGGATGCAGGATACTGGGAAATCAGAATATCAGGAAAAACCGGTGGCGGGTTTTGAAAAGCTTTGGGTTTGGCAGAAAGCACATGAACTTATGCAGTAGAGCAATACGAAGAAGTTGTTCGAGGTATTAATGGTTATATTCGTTATATCAGAGAAAAAAAAAGGTTCAAAAAGGTAACCTGTTATCCTGATATCCTGGTACCCACAACCTGATACCCTGTTACCCTGATACCCACTACCTGATAACCTGATATGCTGATAACCTAATGCCGGACGACTATTTATGATTGACGCCGGCTCAACGGGACGGTACACTTCGCAAAATGTGACAGCCGGACGTTCCGGCCGGGTAACAAGGGAGACAATGACAAAATAAAAGGAGAGAAACTATGAAAAAGTCAGTTATTCTAAACCTGAGTCTGGCTGTTCTTGCAGCAGTCCTGGTCTATGGGTGCCAGACTCTCGGCGTGGGACCTTCCGATGAGCAACTCGTCAACACCACGATGGCTGAATGGAAAGCAGCTATGGTGGCCAAGGATTTGGACAAACTAATGGCAGCGTATTCTGAAAACTACGTCTCTACCAGAGGTACCGGCAAAAACTCAGTACGAGAGTTTATGACCAGGGCCTTCGAGCGGGGCTTTATGGATAACGTCGAGGTCAAAATCGAAGACGCCCAAATCACGATTGAAGGTGACAAGACTGTATTCGGTCCTGTTGAGCTCATTTCCGATAGAGGCACATTCACGCTCGAATACACACTCCAGAAAGAAAACGGGGCCTGGCTCATTGTAGGCTCGAAACGCCTGGAACAATAGCCTTGGAGTGAATCAGGAAATCAGGTTATCAGGTAATAAGGACGCTGGATACCCACAACCTGATAACCTGATAACCTGATATACTAATAACCTAATAAACACTATGATTGACATTAAACAAATACGCGAAAATCATGAAAAGTTCAAGAAAGCCGCAAAGGATAAAAACTTCAACGTCGATATCGATAGATTACTTGATGTGGCTTCCCGTTTGAGAGGTCAAAAGCAACAATTGCAAGAGTTTTTAACAGAGAAAAATCAAATCGGCAAATCAATCCCGAATCTCGAAGGATCTGACAAGGCCATAAAGTTAGCGAGACTTTCTGAAATAAAGAACTATGAGATTTTAATAAATGCGAATATCAAAGAACTCCAACCTGAATTTAATGAGCTTATGCAGCAGGTGGCTCAGCCGGCCGACGATGATGTGCCCATCGGTAAGGATGATACGGAAAATGTTGAAATAAGAAGGGAGGGAGAGATTCGGCAGTTCGATTTCGAGCCTAAAGACCACGTACAATTGGGATTGGCCATGGGCATTATCGATATCGAACGAGGTGTGAAATTAGCAGGGACAAGAAACTACATCCTGAAAGGTGATGGAGCGCTATTGCACTGGGCGGTTCTGCGGTTTGCAATGGACTATATGGTCGGCAAAGGTTATGTCCCGATGTCGGTGCCGCTTCTTATGAAAGATGAAACAATGATAGGCACTGGTTTTTTCCCAGGCTCTGAAGACCAGACTTACCGTATGGAAAAGGACCAGCTCAATCTGGCTGGGACCGCCGAAGTCCCGCTGACGGCCTACCATATGGGAGAGATATTAAGCGCCGAAGAGTTGCCGTTAAAATACGTGGCACTATCAAGCTGCTTTCGCCGCGAAGCCGGCGCCGCCGGCAAAGACACCTACGGCCTTTACAGAATCCACCAGTTCGACAAGGTCGAGCAGGTAGTCATCTGTCAAAACAGCGTTGAAGAAAGCAATAAGTTCCACAATGAGATTTTAGCCAACGCCGAGGCTGTGATGCAGGCCCTGGAGCTGCCCTACCGGGTTGCAAATGTCTGCACCGGCGACCTCGGCAGAGGCCAGGTGAAAAAATTCGACATCGAAGCCTGGATGCCATCGCGCGGCAATTACTGCGAAACCCACAGTGCAAGCAAGTTTTACGAATTCCAGGCCAGAAGAATGAACCTGCGCTACAAAGACAAATCCGGGGCACGGGGCACGGGGCACGGGACACGATTCTGCCATACACTCAACAATACTGTCATCGCCTCACCGAGAATACTGATACCGATTTTAGAGCTTTACCAGCACGCCGACGGCTCGATAACAATACCAAAACCACTCCGTCCATATATGAACGGCAGAGAAAAACTTGTCCCCGTCCCACATCGCAGTGCGGGATAAACTCCGGCGGGGAACCGGAAATAAAGCCATTCGGTCATTCCCGCGCTGCTATTATTGGAAAGGGAAGAATTATGAAAGTTCGAGGCAAAATGAATCCGGCAATTTTGTTGCTTACAGGGATTCTGTGTTTGTTCCCGGCGGCAGATGCCGGCGCAAAAGAAACACGCAACAGAGTTAGTCTAACAGGGGGAGATTTTTCCGAATGGCGGGGTGATACCGGACAGTGGGAGATTGTCGGCGATACGTTTACGAAGCCCGACAATGAAAAGCTGCTGAGCAGTAAGCCGGGAACCGGAGTTATCGTGAACGGGCCTACGGGCAGGACGTCGAATCTTTTCAGCAAGGCGGAATTCGGCGATGTCAAGGCACATATCGAGTTTATGGTCTCGAAAGACTCCAATTCCGGTATATATTTTATGGGTAGATACGAAATACAGATATTCGATAGCTGGCAGAAGAAATCGCAGTACCCGGGAATTGAGTGTGGTGGTATCTATCAGCGCTGGGATAATAACAGAGAACCCAAGGGTTTCGAAGGTCATTCTCCACGGGTCAACGCGTCGCGGCGACCGGGACAATGGCAGACGTTCGATGTCATTTTCCGCTCCCCCCGTTTTGACAAGAATGGACAAAAGATTTCCAACGCCAGGTTTGAGAAGATTGTTCATAACGGGACTATGGTCCATGCGGATGTGGAGTTGAGCGGACCGACGCGGGCTGGTGCGTATAACGATGAGAAACCGGCCGGGCCGTTGATGCTGCAAGGTGACCACGGGCCGGTAGCGTATCGCAATATCCGGATTGAGCCGGCGGGGCCGAATCCGTTCTTTGCGATGGATACAGCAACAAAAGACGACAAACACAAAACTGCAAAACAGCAGGTCCAAATGGTCAAGGAATTAGGGTATGCGGGAATTGGATGCACAGCGGGCAAAGGATTGGCGGAGATGGCTGAGGAGCTGGATAAGAACAGCTTGAGGCTGTTTGCAGCGTATGTCGGATGTAACATTGACGCGGATGCGCGAAGCTATGGCCCGGAATTGAAGGAAGCAATCGAAGTGATGAAGGGGCGCAATGCGATACTGTGGCTTTTTGTGCAAAGCAAGAAGCTCAAGCCGTCCTCGCTGGAGGGGGACGCGCGTGCGGTCCAAGTCATCCGGGAGATTGCGGATGCGGCGGCGGCAAACAAGGTACGGGTGGCACTGTACCCCCACACCGGCTTCTGGGTTGAGCGAGTAGAGGACGCAATAAGGGTGGCGGAGAAAGTTGACCGAAAAAACGTGGGAGTAACCTTCAATCTGTGTCATTGGCTGAGGACGGAT
>CAYTND010000216.1:0-4627 GCA_964438965.1 uncultured Pirellulales bacterium | reverse complement strand
AATGGTACACCAGTGTACATTAGCGCCGGCAAACTCTATCAACTGGATGATTCGGGCACACTGTGCGAAAAAGAACACCGGTCGGCTGAGCCCTATTTGTGGCCTATTGGCCACAATGTCAGGCCGGCCGCCCAGTCGCTGGGCGTTCGTTACTGCACTGATTGCCACGCCACAGATGCGCCTTTCTTCTTCGGTGATGTTGCCGTTGATTCTCCTATCGTCGATCGACGAGACGCCGTGAAAATGGTTGAATTCCTGAAGGTTCGTCCTTTTTACACGAAGGCGTTTGCTTTTTCATTCGTGTTCCGTCCCTGGATGAAGATTATTGCCCTTGGCTCTTGTGCTGTTCTGGCCGTGGTTCTGTTATTATATGCGCTAAAGGCCCTGTCCTGCGTTGTGAAGGTACTGACAGCGGACAGCGGATAGGAAAAGAAAACTGTACGCTAAACGCTATAGAGTGGAGTGATATGTATCAAACGATTTCAATAACCACATTTGCAGTTACTTTTGTGGGTATCGTTTTGCACTGCATAGCTTTTCCTTCCGGTAAGGAACGGAAGTTTCGCCCCGTAAAAAATCTGGTGGATTTTCTTACGCTGGTTTTCATCGAACAGAAGCTAAGCAGCGACCGCGTTTTGAGGAAACTGGTATATCTGTTTATGCTGCTTTTCATCAAACAGAAGCTAAACCTTGTGGGCGTTTTGAGGAAACTGGTATATCTGTTAGCACTGCTTTGCTTTGTGGTATTGGCGGTTACCGGCTTTTATCCGACGCTTGTTTTGGGTGAGCATATTTCCGGTTATCTGGTGATGGTGCATGCCACTTTCGCGCCGGTTTTCGCGATCTGCTTGGCGGTTTTAGCTGTAATGTGGGCGCGGAATTGTCGTTTCACTCGCAGCGATTGGCCATGGTTCCAGCGTATTGTTCAGCGTGTTACTTTGGTCAAAAGCACCGGCGAAGAGCGCAAAAGTAAAAGCTCCGGCCTCGGACAAAAAGTAGCGTTTTGGCTGATTACCTTTTTGGCTTTGCCGTTGATACTGTCGGTTGTTTTGAGCATGTTTCCGCTTTTCGGAACGCATGGGGAGGAATTACTTTTGAGTGTGCATCGTTACACCGCTTTGGTGTTTGTATTGGTTGGGATTGTGCATATTTACCTGGTAATACGAACTAAAATGCAGGAATAATAACCAGGTGAGCTACTCCTGCGTATTTGTTGGGGTAGCCTGTTTTGTGATTTATCGCAAGAGAAGGAACCCACGCAGGCCAGAAAGGAGAAAAAGCCGATGGAGAAAGTAAATCCGCCGCGGCGGATAAATGTAGCAATAGTAGGGCTTGGTTTTGGGGCTGAGTTCATCCCTATTTATCAAAGACACCCCGACGCTGAGTGTTACGCTATTTGCCAGAGAAACAAAGAGCACCTCAATGAAATAGGCGACCAATTTGGAATAGAAAGGCGGTTCACCAAGTTTGAGGACCTCTTAAGTATTGATGAGCTGGACGCTATCCACGTGGTTTCACCGATAGCCGACCATGCCTGGATGGCAGTGGCCTCTTTGAACGCAGGCAAACATACCGCCTGCACTGTCCCGATGGCCACTACCACAGAGGACTGTCTTGCCATAGCTCAGGCCCGTAAAAAGTCCGGCAAGGTATATATGATGATGGAGACGGCCGTATATAGCAGGGAGTTTCTCTACGCAAAAGAGCTTGTCGATTCGGGAAAATTGGGCGAGATTCAGTTCCTGCGTGGTTCGCATCAGCAGAATATGGGACTGCCGGGCTGGCCGGATTACTGGTATGGTTTCCCTCCTATGCACTACGCAACCCACGCTGTCAGCCCTCTGCTGTGCCTTGCGCGGAAGCAGGCCGAGTCTGTCGTCTGTCACGGCTCAGGGCGAATTCAGGAAGATTATATCAAACTCTACAATTCACCTTTTGCAATTGAAACTGCGATTATAAAACTCGCCGGTTCAAACCTTGCCTGTGAGGTAACGCGGTCACTGTTTAATACCATTCGACAGTATAGAGAAAGTTTCGATGTATATGGCACGAAGCTTTCATTTGAGTGGGAGCAGGTTGCCGGCGAAGACCCGGTGATTTATTCCGGCTATGAAGATGCCGAAAGGGTAAAAGTCCCCGATTATGGCCGCTTGCTGCCAAAAGAGATAGCTCCCTTCACAGGGCATGGGGTCTATGATGAAGAGCACGAGCACACTTCCTTTATTCAAGGTAGTGGGCACGGCGGCTCTCATCCCCATCTGACTCATGAGTTTATTCGCGCGATTGTCGAAAACAGAGAATCCACGGTCGATGCAAAAACCGCCGCGAATTGGACAATGGCAGGAATATGTGCTCATGAATCAGCGATGAACGATGGCAAGAGAATCCAAATCCCACAAACAGACTAACAGGTATAGAATTGGTAACTGGTGAGTAGTGAGTAGAATAAGTGAACTAAAGTGACACGTAAGTGTCATTCTGAGCGAAGCGAAGAATCTGGCCAACGAAAAATCCCGATGTATCGGGATTCACTTCGCTTCGCTGCGTTCAGAATGACAGCAAAGCTGTCACTTTAGGCACTTCCCTGATAACCAATTAACCACTCAAGGCTAATTTTAAAGTTGTTTCACATTTTGAGTGGGAATATTATACTGCGTAGGTACCCGGCAAGGTGTCGGGTGGAATTTAAATTAGGGTTTTAGTTAGGAGAACAGATTATGAGTAATGGAATACTGCCAGATTATGTCAGTATGGCCAAGCCGAATCCGGCTGGGAACCGGGCGCCATGGTACAAGAACACGGCACCGACGTACGCCGGTATCTTCCTGTGGTTTGTATTTTGGAGCCAGATGTCCAGCGGCGGAGACCAGTCACCCGGTGGCGTACTTTCTCAAGGTATCGGGGTTGCTTTACTTGGTCTAATCGTTGCTGCTCTGCTTTGCCACTTTCTGTTTTATCTGGTTCCAGGCCTGTTTGGCTTGAAGACCGGACTGCCACTCTATGTTGTTGGGACATCGACATACGGAACGCAGGGCGGATTCCTTATGCCGGGCTTTCTGATGGGAGTACTGCAATTCGGCTGGCTCGGTGTTAATTCTTATTTCGCCTCGTTGGCCCTCGCGCCGCTTTTTGGCGGCAGTTCGGCAGCCCAGATAGTTATTGCCATCGTTTGGGCGGCCGTGGCAGCCTTTGTCGGACTTAAAGGTATCCAATACGTTGCAAAGGTTGCTACTCTTCTGCCATTGATTCCTCTGGCTATCCTGCTCATCATGGTGGTGAAAACTCTTGGTGGCATCGGTGACTTCGAGGCAGAGAGCTTCGTTGCAGCCGGCGTTGTGGAGGGCGGCCAGACTGTTGGCTTGGGTGTTTTTGGTGTAATTGCCCTGTGCATAACCTATATCGTAGGATTCTTTGCAACGGCGGGAGCCGCGGGTGTCGATTTCGGTATGAACAGCAGGGATGAGAAAGATGTCCGGATGGGTGGTCTGATTGGCATTGCTTTAGCTACTATCGTTGCAGGTGGAGCGTCGATACTCATCGCCGCAGGCGCCTTTGGTGCCGGTGGCAAGTATGCTATGGCTACGGCAGACGTTGATTTTATGGCTACCATAATGGGTTCGCCGGGTCTCGGCAAGGCTATGGGGTTGTTGCTGGCAGTGGCTGCCTTCCCACCAGCGTGCTTCTCATCGTTCATCGCTGCCAATAGTTTCAAGACAACGCTGCCTAAAGTGAATCCTTTCATTTCGGTTGGAATCGGCACCGCCGTGAGTATCCTCCTTGCCGTAACTGGTTGGGCAGGAGACGTTATGGGTGTTTTCACGATAATCGGAGCTTCCTTTGGTCCGGTTTGTGGTGCGATGATGGTCGATTATCTCATGGCGGGCAAGAAGTGGGCCGGTCCTCGGGCAGGTTGGAACCTTGCCGGGTGGATTTCCTGGGTGGTCGGCTTTATTGTTGGAATGGCGCCGTTGGTCGGCCTTGCCAACGTTCCGGCTGCGCCGCTGATGGCCTTCATCGTCGGCGCCGTGCTCTATTATGTCCTTGCCAAGGCAGGACTTGAGTCAAAAGTGCTCGAGATGGCAGCGGCCCCGGCTGAAAGTGCACCACAGGAAGCACCGCCGGCAGAAGGGAATACAGGCGAATAAAAAAATGTCGAGACCAGAAACTCTGTGAATCTGCTGAGACTGTTTCGAGGAATTTATTAGTAACGGCAGGGATTCGGGAATACTGAATTCCTGGCGTATTTTTGTGTAAAGAAAAGGAAAAAAATATACTTTTAGGCGGCTTGACAACGTCCTACATATAGGATACTATGTCCCCTTTGGTTTTGATGGATATACAATAGTGTGCTGACAATTAACAGTTTCGTCAGTTACTTGGAATTGTGAATTTTTGAGGTTAGAGAAATGACGAAGAAAGATTTTGGTTCAATTGTGAAGGTATGTGTGCTGGTATTATTGGCGATGTTTTTGTGCTTTATTCCGGCCTGCAAAAAATCCTCCCCGGAGTCTGCCGACGAAAGTTCTGGTAAGCCATCTGCCGACGCTGATACGACTGTTACAGAGAGTGCTCGGCCTGCCGAAATGGTGCCGATTGAAATTGAGCTGCCCAAGCCGATGTTCGTAGG
>CAYTND010000215.1:0-4639 GCA_964438965.1 uncultured Pirellulales bacterium | reverse complement strand
GATTATTTGTGGTAATTGGCCAAGTGAGATACCGAAAGTCAAGGCGATATTTTCATTCCATGTGAAGTCATTTTGAACAGTATTGTACAGTGCTGTCAGCGATGCAGACGAGGGGTCGATAGCAAAGCTGCCCGTCAGCCAGTGGGCGAAGTACGTGTTGGAATGGCCAAACTTGTAAGTTTTATCGAAGATTTCGGAACAATTGTCTTTAATCCAAAGAATGCTTGCCAGCGAACAACCGCCCGCGACCGGCATATTTGCCGTGGTCTTGAGAAGATTCTCCATTCCAACGGTCTCTATTATGAATCGGGCCTGTTTGCGAGAACGCTGGTCAAGCATCAGGATGGCCGGGTGAAGTGCCCGGCCGTCTTTGTCCATGGCTGTCAGGCCGGGTGTAGTGCCGGAAAGGGAAATAACATCGACATCGCCGATAAGGTCCTCCATTTCTTTACAACCGGCGATGAAGGCTGTCTTCCATTTTTCCTGTTCGATATCCCCAAACAAGCCGTCGTTATATATGTTTACCTCATACTCCTGTGAAAATTGCCTCACCAGACTCAGCGCGTCATCAGAGACTTGCCCGCCGCGGCGGGCGTGCCTGACGGCAGTCAAGGGTCGAAATATACCCATTTTCATACCGGTTGTCCCGATATCAACCGCCAATATCGTGTTGTGGACTTGGCCACCCCTAACGGGGCTGCTGGTTGTCTTTTGACTTTCGGTTTGAGCCATCACAAACTGCCTGGGCAGTCAGAAGTCGGAAGTCGGAAGTTCTGTCCTCTGTCTTCTGTTCTCTGTCTTCTGTTCTTTCTGACGCGCTTTCCAACGTATTTAGGCGGACATAAATCCTTCATTGATAATTGCCTGCTTTATTTGTTTAATTGCCTGAGCTGTAAGACCTTGAAGCGGATGTCGCGGCTGACCTCCTTTAAATCCGATTATGTCCATAGCGGCCTTAGCGCCAGCCACACCCCAGGAGCCTGAAACAGCCTGATTGAGTCCGGCAAGTCTGAAGGAAAGTTCTTTTGCTTTATTATATTTGCCTTGCGTGAACAAACGATATAGATTACAGCATGGGTCGGGCAGAGAATTAGCAAGTGACAACACACCACCGACAGCTCCGGCGTGAAGAGATGGGTAAAAGAAATTGGCTGAACCTGCAAGAACATGAAAATCTTCCGCAGGGTCAAGGCAGGAGAGGAATTTAGCCGGGCCTGTCGGAGAGGAATCTTTCATTCCCACGATGTTGGGATGCCTGGAGAGATCGAGAACAGTTTGAGGCGGTATTGTTACTCCACCTGCAAAGCCCGGAACATTGTAGAGTAATACAGGGATATCAATTGAATCAGCAATTTGTGTGTAATAACGTTGTAAGGTTGCGCCGTCGATGTGTTTGGCAAAATAATTTGGAGTAATGATGCTCACGTAATCGAAGCCCATCTTAAAAGCCAGTTTTGACTTCTCGATTGTTTGCCTGGTGGATTCACAGCCGGTTCCGACCAAAACTACTTTATTGCCTTTTTCTTCAGCGAAAACCTCGAGAACCAGAATCTGCTCTTTGTCGCTCAGGCTCTTGAATTCCCCATTAGAGCCGAGTGCGAGATAGCCGGCAAGGTCGGTCTCGTTGAGTTTTCGCAGGTTGAATCTCAGATCATCGAGCGCGAGTTCATCAGTCCTATGGACTCCTGATGGAGAGCTAAAAGGCGTTACCACAGGAGCAAAGACGCCTGAGAGCTTCTTCTTGTTTTGTCCCATAGTCTTATCCTTCATTATAGAAGAGTATCACACTTGCCTGCCGGCGAGCAGGATTTAATCATCTGCTATTTCTTCCGCAAGGCTTGCCTGACGGCAGTCAAGGTTTCTTTGCCGGCATCCAGCGTTTCAACGATTGCGTCAACGTCGAACACGCAGCCGCCCCAGGTACCTCCGCCGGCCTGCTGCAGGGCGGCCCACAAGCGCGTATCATCCGGCAGATCCGAGCGAGGCGCCAGGTCAGACCGCAACGGGCGCTCGGCCAATATGCGCGTACCGAATTCCGCACTTCGCTGATTAGTCGGAGTGTTAGCCTCTCCAATCAAATCAACACTTCCCTCCAGTTTGTTACAATCGATGATAATTTGAATAATATCTCCATCCAGCACCTTTCCGACCGGTCCACCCGCCAATGCTTCCGGTGCTATATGACCAATACAAGCACCTGTACTCACACCGCTGAACCGCCCGTCGGTAATTACCGCAACGTTTTTTCCCCAGGAAAGATACTTCAGCGCACCGGTCACTTCCAGTATTTCTTCCATTCCACTACCCATTGGGCCTGCACAAATAAGTACGATGACATCACCAGGCTGAATGGCTCCTGCTTTTATGGCCCGAATAGCACTGGGTTCGCTTGTGAAAACACGAGCAGGGCCGGTTTTGTGATACACACCAGCGGAATCCAGCAGCATCGGGTCAATAGCAGTGCTCTTAATGACCGAGCCTTCCGGGGTGAGGTTTCCTTGGGGTAGGGTTATGGTACCGGCCAGGCCGGCCTGCCTGGCTCGAGCAGGGCTCATAATCACTTCATCGGGATCGATATTGTCCTTTTCGTTGAGCAGCTCACGCAGTCTCCGGCGGCGTTCTGATTCCTCCCACCAGTCGAGCAGCTTGCCCAGCCTTTCACCCGATACTGTCATTACATCCAAATCCAAAAGACCAAGTCTTCTTAATTTCAGCATGACTTCCGGCACTCCACCTGCCAGAAAGACACGCACAGTGGGGTGTCCGACAGGACCATTGGGTAAAACGTCAACAAGGCGTGGAACCTTTTGGTTGAGTTTCTTCCAGTCTTCCAGAGTTGGACGTCTCAATCCAGCGGCGTGTGCAATTGCAGGGATGTGTAACAGCAGGTTCGTCGAACCGCCGAAAGCTGCAAAAACAACCATTGCATTGCGAAGGGCTGAGCCCGTGAGAATGTCTTTAGTGGTTAAGCCTTGTTTGTGCAGCCGTACGAGTGCCTTGGCCGAGCGACGTGCCATATCCAGCCAGATTGTTTGGCCGGATGGCGCAAGAGCAGCGTGCGGAAGGCTCAAACCAAGAGCTTCACCGACAACCTGAGACGTTGCTGCTGTTCCAAGGAACTGACAGCCGCCGCCTGCGCTCGCACAGGTACAACAGACCATTTGCTTTGCATATTCCAGCGTTACCTCACCATGGGCAAAACGCGCACCAATGGACTGAATCTTACCCAGATCCTCGCCTTCAGTTGGTGGAAGTGTTACTCCACCCTGTACAATGACAGACGGCAAATCGTGCATAGCAGCTATTGCCATCATCATTGCCGGTAATCCTTTGTCGCAAGCTGCTATGCCAAGCACTCCTTTTCGTGTGGGCAGGCTTCGGATCAGGTGGCGAAAGACTCTTGCAGCGTCATTGCGGTAGGCAAGACTATCCATCATGCCCGGCGTGCCCTGCGTCCGACCGTCGCATGGATCAGAGCAGAAAGCCGCAAATGGTATGCAGTCAAGATGTTGCAGTTCTTTCGCAGCAGCTTCCATCAGCAAACCGAGTTCCCAGTGCCCAGTGTGATAACCAAGTGCAATAGGTGTGCCGTCACCTGAACGAATCCCTCCCTGAGTGCTTATGAGCAGGAATTGTTCCTGCACCAATTTGGATGGTTCCCACCCCATGCCCGTATTCTGACTCATTCCAAAGATATCACCACTGGGAGCATCGACAAGTAAGTTCTCGGTCAAGGGTAGATGGCCTTGTGGCCCTATGGCATTTGTAGTGATGTTGTAGATGCCATCATTATTACTATCCAGAATATCTTCGAGTGTAATCTTATTTGGCATAAAAAGGCCTCTCTTTGATACCAATGCATATCAGCTTTTCTCAGTGATATCCGCCGCGGCGGATAAATTTCTAATAGTCTCCAGATTTACCTGAACGTTCGGATGGTCGCCCAGTTCGGAGACAATCAGATCTGCCCCTGTGAAATCCTCCTCCTTCGTATAGCCATTTGTAGTGATAACGCAATACATACCTGCGGCTTTTGCCGCAAGCAGACCATTACGGGAGTCTTCTATCACAACACATTTAGATGGCTCAAGACTTAATCTCTCAGAAGCCAGGTTATATATTTCGGGGTCGGGTTTTTTCTTTGACACAACATCACCGGCCAGGATCGCACTGAAACGAGTTTTTCGCTCAGAGCCAAGCAGTTTCTCTGCTACGAGGTTGACTGCCCGCTCGTGGGACGTAGAGCAAATGGCTAAAGTGACATCCGCTGCAATCGCCTCATCTATAAGCCTTGCAATGCCGGGGCGTAAAGGAAGTTCTCCTGATTCTATGATTTGTATAAATAGGTCCGTTTTGAGTTTATGCAGTTCTTTGATAAGAGCGTCCTTATCAGCCCCGTAAGGGGTGGCCAAGTCCACTACATTAGAAGGCCAGCCGTAGCTGTCAAAGTAGTGTACCATACGTTCTTTTCCGCCGGAGATTTCCAACAGTTTTCCGTACAGCTCAACACTCCACTCTATCGCATATCCCTTTTGTGCAAATGCTTTGTTGAAAGCAACTCTGTGTCCATCCCGTTCAGTATCAGCCAAAACACCATCACAATCAAAAATAATGGCTTTCATTATGGTCTCCTTTGCTT
>CAYTND010000214.1:0-4675 GCA_964438965.1 uncultured Pirellulales bacterium | reverse complement strand
CTTAATGCTGCTCTCAATGCCAAACTCTTGGGCATATTTTCAATGTATATGCTGAAGCGACGATACTCGGCGATATTACTATAGGCAAAGGCTCTGTGATAGGAGGAAATGTGTGGATCAGAAACTCCGTTCCTCCTGGTACGACGGTATCGATGGCAAAATTTGAGTCACTATATAAGCACCGTAAACATAACAAGCATCATAAGAATATATGATAAGAAAAGTACAGGAGCGAGCAGTTGAGAAAAAAGTTAGTTGAGAAGATTGTCAGGTTAAAGCAACGGCGTAATGCAGTAATACTTGCGCACAATTATCAGCCGGGAGAGATACAGGATATTGCTGATTTTACCGGTGATTCTCTGGGTTTGAGCATAAAGGCGGCAGAAACCGATGCTGATGTAATTGTCTTCTGCGGCGTGCAGTTTATGGCGGAAACCGCTGCTATTCTTTCGCCGGAAAAAATGGTGCTGTTGCCGGACAAATCTGCCGGCTGCCCTATGGCTGATATGATAACTGCGGAACAACTACGCCGGCTAAAGCAGGAACATCCCAATGCACTTGTGGTTTGCTATGTGAATAGTTCCGCAGAAGTCAAGGCCGAGAGCGATTATTGCTGTACCAGTGCTAATGCGGTCGAATTGGTAAACTCTTTGCCGGAAGACAGGCGTATTATCTTTGTACCGGACCAGCATCTTGGTCGGTTTGTTGCTGAAAGGACCGGCCGAGACCTTGTGCTTTGGCCCGGTTATTGCATAACACATGTGATGATAACCGAAGATGATATTAACACTGCAAAGGCAAAATACCCGGATGCGATTGTAATGGCACATCCGGAATGCACCGAGCCGGTCAAGGAACTATCAGACGAGCTGCTGAGCACCGGCCAGATGCTCAAGTTTGCTGCAAAAAGCACAGCGAAACGGTTTATAATAGCTACCGAGACAGGAATAATTCATGCCTTGAAGAAACAGAATCCCCAGGCCGAATTTATTGCAGCCAGTGAAAGGGCTATCTGTCCTAATATGAAAAAGATTACCATAGAGAAGACCGCCTGGGCACTTGAAGATATGCAATACGAAGTATCTGTACCTAAAGCAATAAGGGAAAAGGCGAAAAAAGCCCTCGACGAAATGGTGGGGATTCTACCAGTGAGATAAGAATGACAGAGGTTGGAAAAAATTCTGTTGGTATCGTACAGACTAAGACTATGCGGGTGGTCGAGCCGGAACAGCCTTTAGAGCTTCAGTGCGGCAAGACGTTAGCTCCTGTTGACGTGGCCTTCGAGACCTATGGCGAACTTAATGAGGCTGGAGATAATGCTATTTTGATTTGCCACGCCCTCAGCGGCGATGCTCATGTTGCTGGCCTAAACAATCCCGATGACCGAAAGCCCGGCTGGTGGGATATAATGGTCGGGCCCGGCAAGGGAATCGATACGAATAAGTATTTTGTTATCTGCTCAAATTTTCTCGGCGGCTGCAGCGGGACGACAGGCCCATCCTCGATTAATCCGTCAACAGGCAAGCCATACGGACTTGACTTTCCGATTATTACTATAGCTGATATGGTCAAGGTCCAAAAGATATTGCTCGATAAGCTCGGTATAAAAGGGCTTTTAGCGGTGATTGGCGGTTCGGTGGGCGGGATGCAGGTCTTGCAGTGGGCGATTGAGTATCCTGACTTTGTCAAAGCTGCCATGCCAATCGCCACAACCACGCACCTTGGAGCTCAATCAATTGCGTTTGATGCGGTAGGCCGGAACGCGATACTGGCAGACACAAATTTTGCAGGCGGGCAATACACAGACGAAAAAGGCCCGGACAGAGGTCTGGCAATTGCACGGATGATCGGGCACATAACCTATCTGTCAGAACAGGGCATGCGCGAAAAGTTTGGACGACAGCTGCGGAATGCTGACAGCTACAGTTACGATATCAACGCTGAGTTTGCCGTTGAGACATACCTGGCTTATCAGGGGCAAAGCTTCGTGGAGAGATTCGACTCCAATAGTTATCTTTATATAACCAAAGCAGCGGATTATTTCGACCTGGGAAAAGATTACGGGTCTCTAAAGAAGGCCTTTGCAAATACCAAATGCAGATTCCTGGTAATTAGCTTTGCGAGTGACTGGCTCTTTACGCCTGCTCAATCCAGGGCAATAGTTGATGCGCTTGTTGCTAATGACAAGGATGTTAGTTATTGCGATATTACATCACCATACGGTCACGACGCATTCCTGTTAGAGCCTGAAATACTTGGCTCTTTTATTTCCGGCTTTTTAGATGCTACGCATCAGCCGCCAGAGAAAAAAGACCATAAGAACAACAGGGCACAAGCTTGCACTGAGCCTGGCCGAAGTGAGCATAAGCGAATAAACGATTTCGGACAGTCTCACAGAATCCGAGCTGACTATGATGTGATTGAATCGCTCATAGAGCCAAACAGTACGGTTCTGGACATTGGCTGCGGTGATGGGGAGCTATTGGCAAATCTTATAGCCGACAAAAACATAACAGGTAAAGGTATCGAGCTTGAACAAGACCTTGTCTTAACTTGTGTAAATCAGGGGTTGCCTATTATTCAGCACAATGTCGAATATGGGCTGGAGAATTACGCTGACAAAAGCTATGATTATGTAATACTGTCACAAACAGTGCAAACGGTGAAGAATACTGAAAGGGTATTTGCCGAATTGCTCCGTGTTGGCAGAAAAGTAATTGTGAGCTTTCCGAACTTTGCTCATTGGCGGTGCAGAGCACAATTGTTTTTTGGGGGAAATGCCCCGGTAACCAAGCAGTTGCCCTTTGAGTGGCACGACTCTCCAAATATACACTGTCTGTCACTGAAGGATTTCGAACGATTTTGCAAAAGGCTGGCCGTTAAAGTAGAAAAAAAGATTCCGTTAATTAAAACTCGTCTTAGCCCGGTGAGATTTGTGCCTAATCTGTTTGCCGAGCAGGTAATTTATATAACAAGCAAGGAATGAACAATGGACAACAATATTGAATACCATTTGGAGACATTGGCCTTACACGCAGGTCAGGAGGTTGATTCAGATACTTTGAGCAGGGCCGTGCCCATCTATCAGACAACCAGTTATGTATTCAAAGACACCGACCACGCGGCGAACCTGTTCGCACTCAAAGAGTTTGGCAATATTTATACGCGATTGATGAATCCAACCACCGACGTATTTGAAAAACGAATCGCAGCTATGGAAGGAGGTGTCGGCGGCCTTGGCTTCAGTTCCGGACAATCCGCAATATATGTCAGCATCTTCAATATCTGTGGCGCAGGAGGACATATCGTATCTTCGAATTCACTCTATGGCGGCACGGTTACACTCTTTAGCCAGACCTTCAAAAAACTGGGGATTGAAGTTACCTTTGTTGACCCAAAAGAGCCGGAGAATTTTGCCAAGGCCATCAAAGATAATACCCGGCTGATATATATAGAAAGTATCGGCAATCCCAAAAACGACATCCTCCAATACGAGAAAATTGCCGACATCGCTCACAAAAACGGTATGCCCGTGATTTGTGACAGCACCGTCACCACACCTATATTGTTCAAGCCGATTGACTATGGTATCGACATCGTCGTCCATAGCTGCACCAAGTTCATCGGCGGACACGGAACCAGCATGGGCGGAGCGATTGTTGATTCCGGCAAATTCGACTGGACAAACGGCAGGTATCCTGACCTGACTGAGCCGGACCCAAGTTATCACGGTGTCAAATATGTCGAGTCGTTCGGCGAATTGGCATATATTATCAAGGCAAGGACTCAGTTTCTGAGGGATATGGGTAGCTGTATGTCACCGTTTAACGCATTTCTGTTTTTGCAGGGGCTGGAGACGCTGCATCTGCGGATGGCCAGACATTCTGAGAATGCACTGAAACTGGCACAGTGGCTCGAAAAGCAGAATACGGTCACCTGGGTAAATTATCCGGGATTACAATCTCATCCGGATTATGAATTGGCAAAAAAATATCTCCCTAATGGTCAGGGTGCAATACTCGGTTTCGGAATCAAGGGCGGCAAAGAAGCCGGTATTAAGTTTATTAACAATGTTAAATTAGCCAGTCACCTTGCCAATGTTGGTGACAGCAAAACTTTGGTGATACATCCGGCCAGTACAACACATCAGCAGCTTAACGAAGCCGAACAGCTTGCCGCCGGTGTAACAGCCGATTATGTTCGAGCTTCGGTCGGCACTGAACACATCGATGACATAATAGCCGATTTCGACCAGGCACTAAAAACTCAAAACTAAGGATTCAAAACTAATTATGTGGGATTATACGGACAAACTCAAAGACCATTTTTTTAACCCACGAAACGTCGGCGAAATAGAGGACCCGGACGGCGTCGGGGAGGTCGGCTCGTTGGCCTGTGGCGATGCCTTGAAGCTGATGTTCAAACTTGATGAAAACGGCAGAATCAAGGACGCAAAGTTTAAGACCTTCGGCTGTGCAAGCGCCATAGCAACCTCATCGGTATTGACCGAAATGATAAAAGACTTGACTCTGGACGAGGCCGCAAAAGTAACCAATAAAGATATTGCTGACTATCTGGGCGGTCTGCCGGAACAAAAGATGCACTGCTCGGTTATGGGTAGAGAAGCCCTTGAGGCGGCAATTGAAAATTACCAAAGCGGCGGTAAGAAAAAACA
>CAYTND010000213.1:0-4687 GCA_964438965.1 uncultured Pirellulales bacterium | reverse complement strand
GGTCGATGGTTAGTCTTGCGAACATCCTAAGCGGGTACCCTCAATGTGTCAAGGTCGCACCAGCGTTTCGGGTACGCCAACTGTCAGAAGGGACTGGTGGATATCATACAACTACGCTGTCGGAGGTGTCATAGTGCGCAAGAAGCACTTTGTCAAGAGGAGGAAGCCAGTAACGACGGTCGCACGCCAGTGTAATTCATATTGTTGAAGATGCACTTACTGACTACTTCCGATCCAGAATTCTCTACGCCCTCGTCCTATTTCGGAGTCGTCCCTGTCATAGGCCCGAACGAGCACGCTGTATTTGCCAGGACTTAGAGTCTCCCACGTTATCTGTGTGTCTTGTACCTGCATCTCTCCACTGTATTCGTCCGCGTATCCATACAGAGAATGTACATATATCAGATAGTAGTCCACATCTGGGACGCCTTCCCAAGAGAATGTCGGCTGTGTCGTTGAAATGAACTCATACTCACACGTAATCCCGATGATTCTGCTCTTTCTCACTATAGTAGACACGGTTGTGACCTCGTGCCTGCTCACGGTGATTACCTCCTCTGGGTCTCCAGTGATCAGAATGTAGCCACCGAAAATGCTGGCAAAGACTTCGTAATTGCCGACTGGAAGATTCGGGAATATGTACCATCCATTTGCATCTACCCTAGCACTTGAGAAGCTATCGGTCTCACCCTCCCTGAAGAGATACACTGTATATCCGTATGCAGGCGTACCATTCGTATACTCAACTCGGCCTTGCGCTGCACCCTGTCCCGTGTTGAACACTGGGGTAGGAGTGGGCGGTCGTGTGGGCCTAGGGGAAGGTGTAGGTGTAGGCGTTGGCGTAGGTGTCGGTGTAGGAGCAGGTGTTGGTGTCACAATAGGTGCGATCGTTGGCGCGGGGGTCGGGGTAGCTTGACCTCCGTTCCCACACCCTGTTGAACCAAGGACAAGTGCTGTTATGAACACTGATATAAAGATGATTCTCAGACTCGTCATGGTTTCCCCTCTGTATTGTTGCTTCTCTAGTGTGGTGCTTCCTATATATCGTTATCTTCAGGCCAACAACACTGGCCCTGAGTTCTTGGCCGGACAGCTCCGGCGGAAACCATTCTTTCCAAGGTCAAGCGAGCTAACGGAGTGTTAGAGACACTATACTTGCGACATTCTACCGCGATCTGTATACTGCGTGCAAGGAGCGATTGATTCAGGAGGACGGCGAATGTTTGGGAAGATCATTCTGGGTGCAGTTGTTGTTGGATTGGTGTGTCTAGTCGTTGGTTGCGTCCCTGCAAGAGAAATCCACGTGGAGGATGCAGGGCTGGGCAATCCGAGCTTCGGTGGAACAGGTCTTGAAGTCAGGGTCAAGCCAACCGCAGCAACCGTACCTGGTGCCGTGTACAACGTTGACGTGGTCTTTGAAGGTAGACGTTTCGGTTCGAGGCCCGTCAAATGGGACAGGCTGCCAAACATGTTTGGCCTCTATCCCAGCCTTATTGTAGCATGGGGGTTCACGGGGGAACACAGGCTCTATCAACTATACTACCAAGAGCAACAGAAACCTGTGAGGGATAGGAAGGAGTTCAGTGTTCGGGACTACATAGATATAGTGGTTACTCGGAACGGTGAAGAGATAGAGACAAGTGGCATCGACTAGACTGGCTTCGGTAGTGCCGAGGTCTTGTCAGCTACTTGACCTGCCACCCCACCTACGACCATCCTTTTCGGACTGGATGATTGAGATACTTTCTCGGGGGTATTTTCAATGATTGCGCATAATTGGATTCCACTGCAAAACCGAGATGGCAAGCGGTGCATTATTTGGGAATACGAGATAGAAGATGCTAGATGGGCTGTTTATCGTTTTGTATGGTCAGCTAGTAGTCTACCTCAAGTGACCTTCTATGTTGGAAGCACACTGAATTTAAGTGCGAAGAATGGGAATAGCACGAGTCTGGCACATCAATATCGGAACGGAGCGCGCAAGGGCAACCTACGACTTCCGATGGAGAAGGAGCTTCATGAGAAGGGCGGAGTATTCTGGACAGAGATATTGGAGATTGCCGACGAGGAGCTGAGGAAAAGGATAGACGTGGAGTGTCAATCTGGGCACAAGCAAACACTTGAATCGGTGGAGAACTTCTTCATCTACCAGAGTTTCCAAGAGTACATTCTTATGCACCATGAGCACGGTGGTCTCCCGTTCAGATTCTACAATAGACGGATAGACAAGCTATCCGACATACTGAGGTTCATGTAGCATTCCCAATCTCAACGGTGCTGTACACAACCGTAGGACCCGTGTTCTGCCGAAAATCCAGAAAATCACCCTCTCAGAACATCATTGATTCTTTGAGGCAAGAATCTGGGGGTGTTTTTCATCTAGTCCATGTCCAGGTGTAGCCGTAGGACAGTTGGCAAGATGAGAGGGTCAAAGTGGGGCTGGATTCGTTAAGTAGACATCGAGTTCTGGAGAAGCCGGCCCGGACTCGGGGCATCAAGCAAAAGAAAAGAGCGGGTGATGGGATTCGAACCCACGGCCCTCTGCCTGGGAAGCAGATTCTCTACCCCTGAGTTGCACCCGCACTCTGCGAAGCTGTATTCCCCGCCAGCCCTCCTTTCATTTTGATGTAGTTGGATGCTCTACATCTCTGTCTCTGAGGCTAATACCACCAGACGCCGAAGGTTAACACCTCATTTACATAACCCTCGCCCCACTAGACATAGAAAGAGGGCTTCACCCTGAATCTGCTGGTTGTGTTCCCCTCAGCCGTGGTGAAGAAATCGGGAGAATTGGTGGGGGCTTCAGCATTGCTTCGTTGGCTCCAAATGGTATTATGTGCTATCGACATTGATTGGAGTGTTCCATGAAAGCGATTGTATGCACAAAGTACGGATCACCGGATGTTCTTCAGCTCACAGAAGTGGAGAAACCTGCTCCCAGAGACAATGAAGTACTGATAAGGGTCCACGCAGCATCTGTAAATGACTGGGACTGGGGTCTCCTGAGAGGTACGCCGTTCGTGAACCGCCTGATGTTTGGGATTCTAAAACCAAGGACCGGCATACTCGGATGTGACATAGCGGGGCGGGTTGAAGCGGTTGGCAGAAACGCAAAGCAGTTGCAGCCAGGTGATGAGGTATTCGGGGATATATCAGGATGTGGTTGGGGCGGTTTTGCCGAGTATGCATGTGCTCGTGAAAATGCATTTGCGCTGAAACCGGCCGGTATGACATTCGAGGAAGCAGCGGCCGTACCCCAGGCGGCACTGCTGGCCCTGCAGGGTCTTCGCGATAAGGGACACATTCAGCCAGGACAAAAGGTTCTGATCAATGGTGCGGGTGGTGGTGCCGGTACTTTTGCGGTGCAGATGGCTAAATCATTCGGGGCTGAAGTGACTGGCGTGGACAGCACGGAGAAATTGGAGATTATGCGCTCGATTGGCGCAGACCAGGTTATTGATTACACTCAAGAAGATTTCACCAGGAATGGGCAGCGTTATGACCTTATTCTTGATTTTGCGGCATATCATTCGATTTTCGATTACAAGCGCGCTTTAGATCCAAAGGGAATCTATGTCATCGTCGGAGGTTCCACCGGAGTATTCCAAAGCGTTATGTTCCTGGGACCATTAGTCTCAATGACAGGGAGCAAGAAAATGGGCGTCCTGATGCATAAAGCAAACAAGGGTTTGGATTCTATGAAAGAGCTTCTTGAGGCCGGCAAAGTAGTACCTGTTATCGATAGACGTTACCCGTTGAGTGAGGTCCCTGAAGCTCTCCGGTATTTTGGAGAAGGACACGCCAAGGGAAAAGTAGTAATAACTGTGTGAAGAGTTGTGTTAACCCGCGCTTCCCAGATGGGTGTCCGCGAACTGATACACGTGATTTTATGGAACGAGAGGAGACGTGGTGACCAAAGCAAAAAGTGGGATATCATCGCTAGGAACAGCGCGTACATTTCTTAAAGAGGGGACCTGATCGGAGACGCTTATGAGCGTCGTCGACCGCTCATTCGATCACCCGTTGAAACTCGAGGAGGAAGCCGCCATTCCCTTCGCGGGCGGAATAGTGAACCAGGGCTACCAGTGCGGCATGCTTTGGGGCGCGACGCTTGCCGCAGGGGCACAGGCGTATCGACTTCTTGGCCCGGGCCCGCAAGCTGAAACTGAGGCAATTATTGCAGCACAAAGGCTTGTGGAATCCTTCCGTGCTCGCACCAACAATATCAATTGCCTCGAAATAACTGGAATAGACTTGAAGCCATCATCGAAGCGCCTTCTTCTAATGCAGCTGTTTAAGTTCTTCATAAAGCAGGGTGGGCCCATAGGCTGCGTGCGCATGGCCGTTGGATATGCCCCGGATGCATTCAGTGAGATAAATACCGCTCTTTCCGAAGAACATGTCGAAGCGCCCTCCCCTCCGGTAAGTTGCTCGGCAATGCTGGCACAGAAGATGGGCGTATCCGACATGCATACGGTAATGGCGGCAGGATTTGCGGGCGGTATCGGCTTAAGCGGAGGTGCCTGTGGGGCATTGGGAGCCGCAATATGGATCGTCGGAGTGAACAGCCGCAAGGAAGGGGTCGGTAACAAAGTCATTAATTCAAGGGTCGGCGATACGATTGATAGATTCATAAAGAGCAAGAGCGCCGATTTTAGATTCGAGTGCTCCGAAATAGTCGGACGGA
>CAYTND010000212.1:0-4704 GCA_964438965.1 uncultured Pirellulales bacterium | reverse complement strand
GCATCCGCCTCTGAAGCATCGCCGGCTTTAGATTCAGCAGCTTCAGTTTTTTTCTTATCTGCATTGCCTGGCTCAGCATCCGCCTCTGAAGTCTCACCGGCTCCAGCTTCAGCGGCTTGGGCTTCGGCTTCCTTCTTATCTGCATCACTCAGCTCAGCATCAGTCTCTTTGGACTGGTCGGTCTTATCTTGTGGTTTTACAAGCCGGCTCATATCAGCATGAGAAAGAACTCTCTCAGGGCCTGCCGGCGCTCGCTGCTTGCCGGATTCGGCTGCTTGTTCTTCAGCAGCCCACTGGACCCTTCGCAAACTCAAACCAATTTTACGGGCATCAGTATCAACCTTCAGAATTTTAATTTCAACTTCATCGTCAACCTTAACAATATCCTGAGGCTTATCAATCTTGTGGTCGGCAAGCTCAGAGATGTGCAGCAGCCCCTCCAAATCCGGTTCAAGCTCGACAAACGCACCAAAATTAGTAAGCTTTGCCACCTTGCCTTTAATAATATGTCCCGGAATATATTTTTCCGGGATAGCACGTATCCAGGGGTCTTCGGTTATCTGTTTTATGCCAAGCGATACCCGCCGTTTTTCTTCATTAACTTCCAGAACAACGCATTTTACTTCCTGACCCTTTTGCAGGGCCTCACCGGGATGGCTGTGTTTCCTTGTCCAGCTTAAATCCGAAATGTGTACCATACCATCAACGCCCGGCTCTATCTCCACAAAGGCACCGAAATTAGTCAGACTACGAACCTTGGCGGTAACAATCGTTCCTGCGGGGTACTTCTGCGGAGCTATCGCCCACGGATTCGTTTGGGTCTGCTTGATGCCCAGCGAGATTTCCTGCTTTTCCTTGTTAACATTCAGCACAATCACTTCTATTTCGTCCCCGAGGTTAACAACCTCGCTCGGATGTGCAAGACGTCTTGTCCAGCTCATCTCGCTAATATGGACCAGCCCTTCAATCCCGTCTTCAAGACGAACAAACGCGCCGTAGTTCATCACGTTTACAATCTTGCCCTTGACCCTGGCGCCGAGCGGATAACGCTGCTCAACATCTTGCCAGGGGCTGGACGTTTTCTGCTTCAGACCCAACGAAATCTTCTCGTGATCTTTATCGACACCAACAACAATACACTCTATTTCCTGGTCAAGCTGAACAACTTCCGACGGATGTGATATTCTGCCCCAACTCAAATCAGAAATATGCAGCAGGCCATCCAGACCACCCAAATCCACAAACACACCGAAGTCTGCGATATTTTTCACAACACCTTTTCGCAATTGGCCAACCTCGATTTCGTTCAGGATTTTTTCCTTACTGCTTCGGCGTTCTTCTTCGATAAGTTTGCGCCTCGATATGACAATGTTTCGGCCTTCGATGTCGATTTTGAGAATCGTGCAATCCACTTCTTTGCCGATGAACCTGCTGATATCGCCCGGCTTTCTTATATCAACCTGTGAGGCAGGCAAAAACACAGGCACTCCAATATCAACAAGCAATCCGCCCTTGATTCGCCGTATCACCCTGCCTTTAACAACGTCACCTTCTTTTTTCGTAGTGAGAATTGCCTCCCAGCCCCTGATGATATCGGCTTTGCGCTTGCTCAACAGCACAAGTCCGCTTTCAGAATCGGTATCTTCAAGAAGAACCGCAATCTCATTACCCTGGACTATCTGGCCGGGGTCTTCAAATTCACTTGCATCGACAATCCCTTCGCTTTTCAGCCCTACCTCCACAATAACATCATTGCCTATTTGCGATACGATTGTCCCTTTAAGAATAGCGCCCGGCAGACGGGAATCGACTTTTGCCTGTAAAGCTTCTTCCAAAAATTCGTTTTCCTGCTCACTGAACATCTCGCTGACCTGCTGGTCAAGCTTCTCTTCCGACAAACCCAATTTGTTAACTATATTTCTATCTACCATAAATCTAACTTCCTCTGTGGAGTCTTCATTTCGACCTGTCAGCGCCCCACATTTACGCCGATAAGCCCTTGTGCAATCCCGCACCAATCAGGCGTGAGCATAAGCTCAATTGGCGCCGGACACAAATACAACGTTTTCGGTTAATCATTCTTAAAAACGCATTTGC
The DNA here is from genome assembly GCA_964438965.1 of uncultured Pirellulales bacterium. GTDB lineage: Bacteria > Planctomycetota > Phycisphaerae > Sedimentisphaerales > Anaerobacaceae > NIOZ-UU13. The sequence continues at coordinate 2,607 of CAYTND010000212.1, read as the reverse complement.
CCACGCAGCAAATGCAAATTACTTCCTTGTCTATTTTATCGACCAAGAGTCGAATTCTATCCGCCACCGGAATCAAAAGCTTCTAAATTTTTTACAAACTCGGCTATTATCCAATCCGGCGTCGAAGCTCCTGCTGTAACACCGGCTATATTCTTACCGAAAAGTATATTTTTATCAAGTTCTTTCCAGTTTTGCAAATGAAACGTTTGGCTATTATATTTTTTGCAAAGCTCGGCCAACTGACACGTATTGGCACTTTCCAGACCGCCGAGCACGAACATTATATCCACCTCCCTGCACAATTGCACAGCCGATTCCTGTCTTTTTATTGCTTCCTTACACAAAGTATTTATTACTTTCAACTCACTAAAACCGTACCGTCCTATTGCACCAAGCACCCTGCCGAAGTGCTCCGGACTTTGTGTAGTCTGACAAATAATCCCCAGCCTGGCATTTTGGGGCAGCTTATGCAAATCATTTTCATCCCCAATGACAACAACATCAGTGGCGCAACCCATAACCGCATGTACCTCAGGATGGTCCTCGTCGCCAATAATTACGACTTTATAACCGTCCTTTTCAAGCTCCTTGGCTATGTGCTGGACCCTTTTAACCAATATACAAGTTGCATCAACAATACTAAGCCCTTTTTCTTCGAGCTTGGCCATTTGTTCAGGAGCAGCGCCGTGAGAACGGATAAGAGCCGTTCCCGACTGAATTTCTTCTACCTTATCTACGGTTTTTAGCCCAACTTTGGCCAGCCGCTCCACCTCGTCTTTATTATGAATAATTGGGCCGAGGCTATAAACGTGGTTTCCACGCTTCTGGTGCGCCAGTGTTTTTTCCGCCACACTGATGGCGTTCCTAACACCGTGACAAAACCCGCACTGTTCAGCAACTAAAAACTTCATAAAATCACACGCATACACCTGTACCTGCGACTACCTGTGCAGGAAAGCACAGGTGCAGGTATCAAAGCTAAAAATTACTCTCCGGATAAAAGTTATTTAAGGATGGAATTCTACACCAAAATTCCAATACAATCTACCAAAACTTTTACAGCGAGAATGCTTGTGGCTGCACATCCGGCGCCAATCAAGCAGAGGGGACGGCCTGATAAGAAAAAAAAGTTTCTAACGGGGTTGAGCTAAAAGCTCACCGAAGATATAATCGTTCCAATCACCCCTGCTTTCGCAGGGGTAAACTTGTCCCCGTGAAAACGGGGAATCCGAAAAACGAATGGACGGCAAATGCAAAAGGACATAATAAGAGCACAAGGGCACAAGAGCATAAGAGCACAAGGGCACAAGAGCATAAGAGCACAAGGGCACAAGAACACAAGTACCTTATGCGCTTATGCACTTATAACATGTGCGCTTATGCCGGCGGGCTGTGCGAAAGAGCAGCAATACGGAGCGGTCAAGCCAATCTGCGTGGACCCCGCACCAAAATTAGCACCGGCGCGAAACCGAGAAACGAGGAACGACAAGTCGCTCACGAAGGGAATTTTGGTGCGGGGCGATAAAATTCAGGCAATGGAGGTGGCTGAAGACATACTGGTTAAAATGCACTTTACCATCGAGAAAGCTGATACCAACCCAGCAACGCTGGGTATCGATACCCGCCGCTGGCGGGGCTTTATAAGAACCAGACCGTTATCGGGGGCGCAATTCTTCGAATTCTGGCGCAGCGATAATGTCGGGGCCGGCAATTGGCTTGAAAGCAACCTGCACAGTATTAGAAGAGTTGTAGAATTGAATATGAGCGAACAAGATGAAGGGGTATGCATCAATTGCGACGTGCAGATATACAGATTATCGCTGCCTGAGCGCCGCGTCAGCAGCAGCGCACGCGCATACGATATGTTTTCAACAAGCAGCCCGGCATTGCAGAGGATAAAACTTAACCTTGAGCAGAAAGAAAGTATGGCCTGGATAGATTTGGGCAAGGACACACAGCTTGCGGCAGAAATTCTAAAGCGGATTTCCTCGATGCTCGATATCGAGAATCGAGAATCGAGAATCGAGTAACGAGATTATGAGAGTACTGATTTGCGGTGGAGCAGGATATATCGGCAGCAATATGACGGCGATGCTTAACGCCGAAGGGTATGAGCCGGTGGTTTATGACAATCTCAGTACGGGTCATAGAACTGCGGTCGGGCACGCTAAGTTCGTCGAAAGCGATTTAGCCGACTACGAATTGCTTGTTGCCACGTTCAAAAAATACGATATCGAAGCGGTAATGCACTTTGCCGCCTTCATCGAAGTCGGCGAATCGGTTCAGTCGCCGCTTAAATACTATCGCAACAATCTTTGCAGTACTCAAAATCTGTTGTCGGCGATGGAAGCAGCCGGCGTGGAGAAGTTTGTGTTCAGCAGCACCGCGGCAGTGTATGGCATTCCCAAACAGACACCAATTACCGAAGACTCGCCGACTGAGCCAATTAACCCTTACGGCCAAACAAAGTTAGCCGTTGAAAGGATGTGCCACTACCAAAGCCAGGCGGAAAAACTGCGGTACGCATCGCTGAGGTATTTCAATACCTGTGGGGCGGGAAACAACGCCGCTCTTGGCGAAGACCATAGGCCTGAATCACACCTGATT
>CAYTND010000211.1:0-4719 GCA_964438965.1 uncultured Pirellulales bacterium | reverse complement strand
ATGACCAGGCCCTGCGGTGTGCGAATCAGCATATCAATTATGCCCTGAACAATAATCGTATCCCGTATTGCGTATTGCGTATTGCGTCCAGCGCAAGAATCCTTCCACTCAGAAGCTGGTAGCGCGAAAGTGAAGGGCCATTCACGCAAGATGGTATTTTGGGTATCGAAAACCATTTGGCCGAGGTCGCTGTGGAAAAAGGCTAATATCGCTTCTGTGTCGATGTGCCCGACGACACAAGTGCTTATGGCGTTATCGGTCAGTAGTTTGTCTTTTGTTTTTTCGATAGATTCTTCGGTTACAGCTTCGGCTAAATCAAGCTGGGATATTACGAGGTGTGTAGCTGTGCCGACCAGGCCGAAGGCCTGGACGGGATCAAACCGTCCTTCGGACGGTCGCGGTTCAACCGGTTCGGTCAAAGCAGGCTCGGTGGGTACAAGAGCGCTCGGTTGACGGTCCAATGCCCGGGAATAATCGAATTTTATGTATTCATCGCTACGATGAGTTAATTGCGTTACTGAAGTTTTGGCAGGTAAGATGTATGCATCGCCAAATTGATATCGCCAGGCCAATGACTTTTTTACCTGTGCAAGTCTTCTGACCCCCACCGCAGGGGTGGGGACTAAACGAACCCCGCCCACAGGTGGCGGGGCTAAACTTCTGTCGGTCTTTAATTTGACGACAAACTCGGAGAGTTGTTTTAATTGCGGCTGGTCATAAAGTTTGAAGCTAAATAAATCATCGTCGATAGCCTGCTCGGCCAGGCCGGTCCCAAAAGCGCTGTGTAAACTTTTCTGATTGGAAAGGGCATAGAGTACCCATTCCAGAGGGCATGGCGCCGAGCGAAGCTGCCAGTCGGGAATGGGTTCAGCACCAAAGAAAAAACCACTTGAGATAATCTGGCTGCACATTTTCTGTTTTTGCGAAGCGGTTAAAACGAGTCGTTCTCTGGCCCGCGTTGTCGCAACGTAAAGGATACGCATTTCTTCTGCTAACGCTGTTGATAGTTTTTGCTCTGCGATAACCTCGTGCGCAAGTGAGCTTAGTTTGCTGTTCGATTGGCGGTCGATGATTTGCAGGCCCAATGTATCATCGGCACAGGTGAGAATATCGGCCTGGACGTCTTTTTTGTTGAATGTACTATCCAGCTCAGCCAAAAAGACGACCGGAAATTCAAGTCCTTTGCTCTTATGGACGCTCAAGATGCGAACGGCATTACCTGCAGAGGCCTGCGGCTCGGCAGGGGACCAATCCTGGCCTGCTTCCTGAAGCTTTTCAATAAAGTCAACAAAGCGAGTCAATGAAGGTATGCCGGCACTGCTAACAAAGCCCTCGAACTGAATTGCCCTGTCGTGGAGTTTTAGAAGATTGGCTCTGCGTGCCTGGCCGTTGGGCAGAGCCGAAACAAATGACAAAAAACCGGTTTCGCGATAGACCTGCCAGACCAAATCAGCGAGATTGCCCCGCCGGGCGATTTTCCGCCACTGCTCAATCTGAGCGATTATTCCTTTGAGCTTTCCCGCAAGTTTTGCATCCGTACCGCAGCTACAGTATTGAAGTATGCAGTCATAGTAATTCCTTTGCTTTTGGTCTGCTCTGTTGTGTATTTTTATCTTTGCTAATTCAGTGTCACTGACTTTGAAAAACGGGCTTCGCAACACGGCGGCCAATTCGATGTCGCGCTGCGGATTGTCCAGGACCTTCAGCAGGCACAATACATCGCTGATTTCAGTTGCCTGGAAATACCCCGCTGTGGCCTGGCAACTGACGGGCACGCCGGCCAACCGGAGCACTTCTACGTAATCGTTGGCCTTTTTAGCCAACGAACGCATCAGTACAACAATGTCACGATACTGGACATCCCGGAAGGTGTCCTGCTGTTTGTCGTATATTTGAAATTCGGGTTTTCCAGTATCGGCGCCGACCATTTGCTTGATACGCCGGGCAATCATTGCAGCCTGACATTGGCGGGAAGTTACGACTCGTCCCTCGTCCCTCGTCCCTCGTCCCTCGTCTTCGTCAAGTATATGGAACTCAACATTAATAGTTTTGAGTTTTGAGTTTTGAGCTTTGAATTTACTTTGTGACTCATCTTCAAGTGCCGGCCTTAATTGTGCCGACTCGTCATAGTCAATCTTTGTAAAAGAGGGCGTCATTATGCGCGAAAATATCCTGTTGACAAAATCGAGGATTCCTTTGGCTGAGCGGAAATTAACGTTGAGGTCAACACGTAAACCATTTGGCGCATTTTCAGCCTCAGCCGAAGCCTGCCCGCCACGGCGGGCGAGCTTCAACTGTTTGAGAAAAATATCCGGCTGTGCTCCTCGAAAGGCATAAATACTTTGTTTGACATCGCCGACTTCGAGGATGTTTCCGCCGGGACTAAGCATCCGGAGTATCCGCTGCTGGACGGAATTGATGTCCTGATATTCATCGACAAATATGTATTTGTATCTTTGCCGAAGCGCCAAAGCAGTCTCTGATGGTAACGGCTCATCCTCTGTAGAATCTTCGCCGGTTAAAAGCTTCAATGCGTAATGCTCAAGGTCGGCAAAATCCAGGCAGTTGAGTGTCCGCTTGGCGTGGCTGTACAACCCGTCAAATTTCTTAACAAGCTCAACAAGCACCATCGTCTGCAATCCAACCGAGCCGCCGAGTCTGTCGAGGTAATCGGGATTTATCATTGCAAGTTGTGAAAGCCCTTTGAAGTCCTCCACTGCCTTTTTGGCCGTCTTCTGCAGCAATCCTGCAATCGTTTCGGACAGGCCTTTGGGTTTATATGTTTTGGGCTTATCGAAATTCCTTATCGCCTCGGTGCATTTGTCCCACTGGCCGGACTTTATAAATTCGATACATTGTGCAACCGGCTTAATATGAGTATTCCGGAGCCATTTGGTCTGGTCGGCGGTAGCCTCGCTTTCGGCAAGCTGCTGGGCGTGGCGAAGCTGATTAAGAATGTCCTGCAATTTATCGGCAACGATTTGTTTCTGTTTTTCAGCAAGTCCGGAGACAAATGGATTGGCGACTTCTGCAAGCTGTGCCGCCCGTTCGTACCAGTTTTGTCGTGAAACCACGCCATCCAGAAAATCACTAAGGTCTATTATCTTTGCAAGAAAACCGTCATTTGTACGAAGGTCCCGCCGATACAAAAGCTGTTCGAGGGCCGCTTGCAGGTTGCTCTGCTGCCAGGCCCAGTCAATGGTTTTTTCGAGGACCTCTGCTTTGAGCAGCTTCTGTTCGTCACTGTCAATTACACTGAAGGTCGGGTCCAGGCCGAGTTTGTAAAAATACTCCGTTATAAGCCGTTTGCAAAACGAATGTATCGTGCTGATATCAGCGCCCTGGAGCAGCATAAGCTGGTAGCGAAGATGGCTGTCCGGTTTTTCCAGGAACGCATCCCTTAATTGCCCGGCGATTCGCGAACGCATCTGCTCGGCAGCGGCTTCGGTAAAGGTCAATACGAGTATGTTCCGGACATCAGATTTGTCGGAGACGATATTGACACATCGACCTGAAAGGACGGCGGTTTTCCCGGTGCCGGCTGAAGCGGTTACAAGAACATCACTGCCGCGAGCCTTAATCGCCCGTTTCTGCTGTTCGGTCCATTTAATCTTTTTTTCAGCCATCAACCACCCCTATCTTTTCAATAACCTCGGCCTTGCCAAGTGATACCAAAGAGTTGTAGTCATTTATCTGCCAATCGAATCGGCAGACAGAGTTATACTCACAATAGCTGCAGGGTGATTTGTCACTCAAACGATACGGCCTGACGTCAATTCCACCGGAGAGAATTTCCTGAACCAGTTTAACTATCTTTTGTTCTGTAAACCGAAGCACTTTCTCAAAATCGTCCGGTTTTAACGCCGCACTTATGCTGTAGTTTCCATACTGTTCGTCCTTGGAGGTAATACGAAAACTGTAAAATTTGCTCCAACCCGAACTTGCTGCGCTGTCTAATAGCTGGAAAAATCTCCCGTTGAATATCCCCTTTGCTTTATAATTGAAAATATCTGTTTTCTTCGGTATTTCATCGAGAGTTGCTCTTTGGGGACTCACTTCGACCGGCATATAAAATGCGCCAGCCACGTTTTTCGTTTTTGAGCCGGCCGCATTACGAATAGCCAATATATAGAGCGGCAACTGCACATCCAGGCCGTAATAAAATTTTGACCAGTTGAACGGCATATCTCTACGCTTATAATCGAAAACAATCGCAATCTTTTCACCATCAACCTCTGCAATATCAAGCCGGTCGATTTTGCCGTCTAAAGACAGCACGCGGTTATCGCCAAGCGCAAGCTCATATTTGCCGAGCGTATCAGGTGGTTCCTCGCGGCATTCGGAATGACGGAGCTGACCGAACGAGACTTCCGAGAAGCTCGGCCTAAAACTCCCCGCACGTACCATTTGCCCAATCGCCAAAACACAATCCCCAAGAACCTCAGCGGCGGAATGAATAATATACGCATTATGAAGTGAGTGGCGGCTGAAGTTCGAGATAAAAGAGCTGCTCTGAATAACCCGCTCTATTTGTTCGTTGAGAATCTTCAACAGCTCATCATTTTCAATTGTTGCGAAGTTCTTTTTTTCTTCGTTAAGCTTCTTTACCTCTTCAATCTTATCCTTTGTCAGTTTGTTATATTTTGCTCTTTTTTCTTTATTTTCTCTTACTTTATTTGTATAACCATTCCTTTGTCTTCGGTTCTGTTTGACCTTTTC
>CAYTND010000210.1:0-4757 GCA_964438965.1 uncultured Pirellulales bacterium | reverse complement strand
ATTGGCTTACCGTTAATTGCCAGCACACTCTTGTCCATATCCATCCGGCTGCTGTCACCGCCGGCCATAATTATCGCCGTTGCCTGCTCCTGCATTACCCATTTACCACCGAGAAGTTTTATCCGGCCGATATCAAAATCAAAGCTGCTGCCGTCTGAAACCACAACTTTATCCGCATATTTTTTTACAGCGTCAGCCGAACTTTTCCACATCCTCGGATCTTTGCCCCTGACCATAAGAAACAATCCCGGCTTAACTACCTGCCGCAGCGAGTTCGATTCGCAGACCGAAACAGCATCTGCCCCAATCTTATCGAGCAAGGCAGCCAGGCCTTCCTTCAAATGTGTTTTCATAACGCGCAGCCACAAAACCCGGCTTGCACCTGCTGCCAGAAGTCTTGCCGTATCCTTGCCGGAATTGACGCCGGTCTCCTCTGTAATGCAAAAGTTGCCATCCAGAGATGAGCAGACGCCGCAACCCTGGCCGCCGCGGGGACACTGCCCGTCTCGCTCTTTTATCGTGGTAACCTTTATCCCTATGATGTCTTTGTTTTTGTTAAATTTTTTAATAAGCGCACAGGCCAGCTCAGTCTTGCCGATATTTGCTCCGGCTGAGCCAATCATCAACATTCCGTCAAACTTTATCATTTCACTGCTCAACATATCTGGCCGCCGAGGCCTTGAAGCTTATCCATACTCTTTTGCCACAATGCAGCTCCAGCACCTTCACTGATTCAGCACTTATCATCGCTGCAACTTCTACGGGTTTTCCGACGCCAACGTCAATCAGGACTTCGATTCCAGTCGCGGCCGGGATAATATCTACAATTGTGCCCGCAAAATTATTGCGGGCACTTGTGTGCGCATTCATCGCTGCGCTGCAAATCGTAACATCCTCACTTCGAACCATAACAAACCCAATACCAGCAGCACTGTCGGTCATAACCGAAAGACCAAGACCGTTGGCAGCAAACTGCCTCAAGTTCGCCGGCCCATCCACTGGCTTTTCCAACTGTCCTTTAAAGAAATTTCTGATGCCAACAAATCTGGCGATAAATTCGGATTTGGGACGCTGAAAAACCTCCTCAACCGTGCCTGCCTGTGCAATTCTGCCTGCATCCATAACCGCTATATGCGTGCTTAAGGAAACCGCTTCGGTATAATCGTGCGTTACGTGGACGATTGTTTGCCCCTGACGATTAATCTTACGCAGCAGAGCACGCATCTGGGGTCGGGATTTTACATCCAGCGACGATAGAGGCTCATCCAGCAGCAGACATCGCGGCTCCCTTGCCACTACCCGTGCTAATGAAATGCGCTGCGACTCCCCGCCGGAGAGTGTCTGAACCCTGCGCTTAAGAAAACCAGTAACCGCAAAATCCTCCGCAATTTGGTCCACTCGTTCCTGGATTTGAGAATTCTTAAGTCCTTTGCATCGAAGCGGGTATGCAATATTATCGTAAACCGTCATATGTGGGAAAAGTGCACTGTTCTGAAACACCAGTCCAAATTTTCGTTTCTGGATTTTCTCGTTTGTAACATCTCTTCCATCGAGGAATATCCTGCCGGCGTCTGGACAGATAAGCCCGGCAATGGTCTCTAACAATACGCTTTTGCCAACCCCGGAGGCGCCGAGCAGAACAAAATACTGCCCCTGGCCGACCTCAAATGAGACGCTTCTAAAAACGGCAAAAGAGCCGAAAGACTTTGTAATATTTCTAATGCTCAACATCTACTTTTTCTCGCGATAGAAGTCTCAATGCGATAAATAGTATCAGGCAAACAAGAATAAACAGTACGGCCACCGGACGAGCGTATTTCAGACCGAAACTGGTGAAACGTTCGTAAATCAGCACAGGCGTAATCATCGGCTGATAAGCGATGATTAGTACCGCACCGAACTCGCTCATTCCACGTGCCCACATCAAAATCAAGCCTGACCCGATCGGTCTGGCTGCCAAAGGAACCGAGACAGTCAAAAACACCCTTAACGGATTTGCCCCGAGATTTAGTGCTGCTTTTTCGAGTCGTGCATCCACAGCAAGAAATCCGTCGCGGGCTGAATTGATAAGATACGGGATACTGACAAAAGCCATCGCCACCATTATACCGGCCGCGCTGCCGACAAAACTAAAACCTATCTTGCCCGCTGCCTTGCCCAAAAAGCCGTTTCGAGAAATGACGCCCAACAATGCTATCCCCGCCGCCGAATGTGGTATGACAACTGGAAGGTCGATAATGGCTGTAACAAGCCGTTTCAATGGAAAATCCTTTCGTGCCAGCAGATAAGCAAAAGGAATCGCAGCGACAGCGAAAATTACAGTTGCTGCCATCGATGTCCACAATGTAAGCCAGATGCTGTTTCGAACTTCGGCATCTTTTGCCGTCTCGGCAAGTTCGCCCGGCGAACACTTGACAAACATACTTATCAGCGGGGCAACAATAAACAGCAGCACAAGCCCGCCGAGTACGGCAAACGCCAGCGAAAGCGGCTCAGTTCTTATTCTTGATGATAGCCTCATAAATCATAAATCAGAAGTCAGAAGCCAGAATCTGTCGTCTGTCTTCTGTCCTCTGTCCTCTGTCTTCTGTCCCTACTGGAAGTGCAAAGCTTTTCAAACTATCCGGAATCTTGTCAAAGGTATCCGTAGGCGAAGGAACCAAAAAAGTTTGGCCGTTCTTTTCAAGAATTGCTCCGCCCTTGTCTGCGTCTAACAAAAAAGTTAAAAAGGCTAATGCGAGTTTGCGATTCGGCGCATTCTTCGGTATGGTAACGCCATATACTATGGGTACACCTGTTTTGGTGATACGCGTTCCAGGCTTTTTGCCTGTCAAACTAACCGAAACACTCTTGTAAAGATCCGCAAACTCGGCCCTCTTAAGATTTATCTCATCAGCAAGCCGGATGTATTCAAGCTCGTGTTGCCCGGCGACGGAACGGTATGTAAAAATGTAATCAAGCTCGCCTGCTTCCAAAAGAGCCAACAAGTCAACTTCCTTGGGACGGATGTGCCTTTTATCTTTTGCCAGCAATTTGGCTGCCAGGCCCGGCTTGTTATAGAATTTTTCAGCCAGTGTTATTGCAAATACAGCCCGATATCCGCATGGGTCCGCATTTGGGTCTGATCTTCCAAAAGCAACGTCTTTTTCCAGCAGAATATCGTACCAGTTGTCTTTATTTATATCGCCGGCCTTGCGCGAATCCTCACTAAAGGCAATAACGATTTCGTTGCTCGCAAACTTAATATTCCAATCGGCATACCCGGGAATCAGCAGGGTATCTATAACCGTGTAGTCCGACGAAGCCATTATGTCGCAGGGCCTGTTCAGGTCTGTGATTTTACGAGCGCACAGCCGGCTGCCCGCCGCTTCGCGAACAATCCTGACCCCAGCGTAGTGCCTCCTAAATTCCTGGCATATCTGCTTGAGAGGAACCCCAAGGCTGCCTGCATGAAAGATAATCAAACCAGACGAAACTTTATTGTGCTTTTTCCGAATAGTCAAAAGCAACACCAAAGAGCTTACAGCCAAGAGAATTAAAATAGCCTTTAGCGTCTTGCTCACTTTATAAGTTTCTCCATATGTTTCTTAAAGGCTTTTTCTGCTGCTTTTTCGATTTCGCTGCGAAATTTTGTGTAAGCCTTGACCCATTCTTTACCTTCGCCAGTGAGAATGGTTTTCCCGCCCAGAATGCCTCCTCGCTGCTTTTGCACTAAAGCGACATTTAAGGCATTCTGTGCTTTGTTCAAATCGCCCCATGCTTTTCGGTAGCTTATCCGCAGCGAAGCGCTGGCTGCGCTTAGAGAGCCGGCGTTCTCAACGGCCTTAAGAAGCCGCCATTTGCCGTCACCGAAAACCCCTTCAACATTTTTGGTACTGAGCCAAAGCTTAAATCTGACCCGCAGTTTTTTCATATCTTGAGCTCTTTCTTACAATTATTTGAAGCAGCCAAGCTGGCACTTACAGATTCTTATGTTGTGCTGATTACAAATCCGGCCAATCTCAATAATTGCCGCGTCGAATTCCTTGGCAAGCTCAAAGGCCTGGGCACAGGCCAACTTCTTCTTCGGCTCGGATTCTTGAGCCTGTGCGATGACCGCATTAATCAAGTCTTCCTGTTTGCTCATTTTATGTTTCCTGTAATGATTTATATGGTTATGCACAATCCGACATATCGCAAACAGAAAAATAACACAATCAAAAAGAGATAACAAGTCTAATTTTCATCTCATTTTTGAAAAATATATTGCATATGTTCGAACAGTTACGCTTTTTTCGCATTTATCTCGGACCACATACGGCAACCCGGGAAATCTGCCGGTTTGCAGGAGGCTTTTGCCGGTTTTTCCCGGCCGGAAATACGTCCGGCAGGCCATCGGCAACAATCTTACCTTCGCACCGGGTGTTTACTATCAGCTATCAATGGACGATTCGGTCAATGAGGATGATGAAACCTGGTGCAGTTTGAGTATGACGTATAAATTCTAATCTGTTGTCTGAATCTGAGCGGGGCTCCGAAGACTAATTTCCGGCTAAGGCTGCCTGCAGGACTTTGAGCAGGTTGAATTTGACTAATCTTGTAGGCCACCTTAGCTCTTTCTTTCCGCAAATAGTTGAACTACCCAATTGTTCGAATCGGTTTGTCAGTTCCACCATCTTTTGTTCCTGCAACTTTTTATCTTGGATTGATACAATCCAATCAATGCAGCGGATAAGCTCTTCTGCTTCTTTGATTCGAACCTCTATCGTTTCATCATC
>CAYTND010000209.1:0-4760 GCA_964438965.1 uncultured Pirellulales bacterium | reverse complement strand
GCTTTTACCCCTCAGCGTATTTGGTCGAAAATCCGCGGATATTTTACCTATTCTAACGCACGAAACCGCCCTTCCACAACGCTTAGTCTTGCTTACTTTTCAAGTAAGTACCAGCGTTTTTGATTGAAATGATTCCGTTTCATTCCCAGCGTCGTTCCGAAAAATTTGCTCAATTTTCGGCATACAGATTACTTGCAAAATGTACGATAAGACTGTAAGCTTGAGATAAAGAATGCAGATAGTAGAACATTAAAGTTACAGGAACAAAAGGGATTCAATGGTCAGCTTAATTGACAAACACCGTGAAGCGTTGATAGATTTGTGCCAAAAGTACCACGTTGAGAGGCTGGATGTGTTCGGCTCTGCCGCGAGGGGTGATTTTGAGAAGTCCAGCGATATCGATTTTCTTGTCGAATTTGACAGCGAGGTAACCCAGCACCGATTCGACAATTATTTTGACTTGCATCGTGCTCTGGAACAGCTATTTGCTCGTCCGATCGACCTGGTTGAGCCGGGCGGACTGCGTAACCCATATTTCATCCGCCAGGTCAACGAAACCCGAAGGCAAATCTATGCCGCATCATGAGCCAGAAAAATACCTTTACGATATGCTCAGCAGTTGTGAGTTTTTTGCTTGAATTTACCAGCAACAAAGCGGTCGATGATTATATCAATGACCGAGCCTTTCGTTCGGCTTTGGAACGCGAATTACAGATTATTGGTGAGGCCTTAATTGGCTTGGAGAAAGCTGCACCGGCTGTTGCCGCACAGATTCCTGAATATCAAAATATCATCGGTTTCCCTTCACGTTCTCGTGCATGGATATGACAGTCTGGACCCTTCAACAATCTGGAATGTAGTCGAAACAAAACTTGAAGGCCTTGCACAAAAGATCAAATCGCTGCTCAAGAAAGATGAGTAAAGCAATTGAAAGCGGAAAAAATCTCAATCCAAATAATAAATAGTCAATAGAAAATAATAAATTGAAGTGCCTGCGGATTTGATTGATTTAAGGCAGTAGTAAATGTAGGGTGGGGCTTGCCCCACCAAAACGATGTCGATAAGATATGTCATTATGCCGAATAGTGGTGGACCCTGACGCCGACTGTTTTTTTACCTCACACTATATGCATAAAGGAACTCGCTGTGGCGAATGTACAGCCTGCCGCCACAGACCACGGGATGAGCCCAACTGTTACCTTTTCCGCCTTCGGGAATCTTGAATGAGCTGACCAGCTCATGGCCCATTGGAGTTGGTCGGACAAGTCCCATTACGCCATCTATGCTGAGGGTGTACAGCATTCCATCGGCATACGTGAGCGAACCCTTGCCCACACCCTTATCCATATACTTGTTCCGGCCGGTTTCCCAGTCCAGGCAAACCCATAGGTTCCTGTTGCGGAAGGTGCTCGTGCCGTAGAGATTTCCGTTGACCAACAAAACACCACCATGATGATTATCGAGTTCCTGTGTACGCCATACCTCTTCAAGCGAGGCCTTGCCGTCTTTAACATTAATCTTCCACTTGACGGAGCCGGCCTTTAAGGTGCTGATAAAGACATGGCCATCGTGAAAAATAGGCATCATCACGTTTTCGTCCGCATAGGATTCGTGTTTGACGTGCCATAGTAATTCGCCAGTATCGGCATTCACGCCGATTAGGCCTTTGGAAGTCAGTGTGATGATGATTCTCATGCCCTGATATTCAGCCAGAGCAGGAGAGGCATAGCCGGCCAGCTCTCCTGTACTGGGCGCTTTCCAAACAACCGACCCGGTTTTTTTGTTCAAGGCAACCATGCAAGTTTGTGGTCCTCCCGGGCAACAAATCAAATGTTCCCCATCAACCAACAAGGATTCAGCCATGGCCCAGGTGGCAGTCTTGCTTTGGAATTTCTCGAGGATGTTGAACTCCCAAATCCTGTCTCCGGTTTTGGCTTCCAGGCAGACAAGATTTCCAAGAGGGCTTTGGTGAAACAGCCGACCCCCATCGATGGTTGGGGTCCCACGAGTACCGGGACGGTCTCCGGTCCAGGCTTTGCCGTTTTTCACTTGCCACAAAACCTTGCCATCCAAGTTCAAGGCGGTGATGACCGTATCCTTTTCGATGCTGCCGGCTGTGTATATCATTCCAGAGGCAATCGATACACTGGAATACCCATGCCCCAGCCCCTGGGCTGTCCAGAGTAAGGCAGGCCCTTTCTCGGGCCACTCCTTCAAAAGACCTTTTTCAGTGGAGAGATTGTCTCGGTTCGGTCCGTGAAATTGGGGCCAGAAGGGATCTTGGTCAGCAGCACATGCAACACTTGTTAGGATACTACTGATTAGCATGATAGAGATACTTTGTCGGATTATGGCGAGTGACCTGAACATTTGGACTACTCCTCTCTTGATGGCTTTTCACATTCAACACTTCTATGAAGAGCCGTATGCTCTTCAATTTCAGTAACCGTTCACGGGTATTTTGACGGTATCTGGCAACACACCCAACATTAAATACCCAATCTTCGATATTAGACTACATCATAACACATTGCAGTTCTAATTCAAGCAGATACTATCTGTTTTTTTTAGCGGAGGACCGCGTTCGCCCGATAATAGCCATATTGAGTAATTTGAGGGCAAGAATTGACATTTAAACGAGAACAATTCTATAAGCGACGCATTGCAGAACTTGAAGCTCAATTGAAGCAACGTGACCACCGAATCGCCATTGCCAAAAGCGGTTACGGCATGCCCGGCAAACACTATATCGGTTCGTTTTTCATAAAGCTCGTAGTCCTTTTGACTAATCAAAAGGACTATGGGCATTATTTCGCTCGCGCATCAGGTCATTACAATCTCCGCAAGTCTCCGCAATTTTACATCTCAATCTTTGATTTCTTTCGCAATACGAGATACGCTTCACGCTTCACCATTTACGATTCACCATTTACCAATTAACTACTCACCATCTTACAAGCATCCAGCATCGAGCAACAAACATCGTTTGATACGAAAAAACATGTTTTTTTAATGGTGCTTTGCAGCTTAACCTGCTATATTAAAAGGGCTTAAAAAGTTTTTAAAATACTGAGATTTCATTGCAGGTATCTGCGTATTTGATTGAAAATATGCTCGATACTGAATACTCGACGAGCATCGAGGATTAAGAATCAAGGATCGAGTTTTGAGAGAGTGCTTGATGGGTAAATTATTAGAGCAAGTTTACCCCGTTAGAAACTTGATCGAAAAGGGTTGAATAATATTATGCAAAAATCGGACAAAAAAGGGAAGTTTCTAAACGGGGTCAACAGCCCGGCGGATATAAAGAAGCTGTCAGTACCCCAGCTCAAGACGTTAGCAGAGGAAATACGCCAATTTATTCTCAGCTCGGTCAGCAAAACCGGCGGACATCTGGCGAGCAATCTCGGCGTAGTGGAATTGACATTAGCCCTGCACTACGTCTTTGATTTCAAAGAAGACAAGCTGCTCTGGGACGTCGGCCATCAATGTTATACGCATAAAATCATTACCGGAAGGAAAGATAAGTTCGAGCATCTCCGTCGCCCTGAAGGGATAAGCGGCTTTCCCAACCCGGCAGAAAGCGTATATGACCAGTTCGCCGTCGGCCATGCAGGGACCTCGATAGCCACAGCAATCGGAATGGCTTTAGGAGAGTCGCTCGTCGCCCGTGCCCCGTCGCTCGTGCCCCGAGAGACCAGCGACGAACGACAAGCTCCGAGAATTGTGGCAATGGTCGGCGACGCCAGTATCGTTAACGGCACCTCTTTTGAGGCACTCAATAATCTCGGACTGGTCAAGAGGCAATTACTAATCCTGCTCAACGACAACTCGATGGCAATAGATGCAACTGTCGGAGCAATGGCAAAGTACTTTTCCAAAGTTAGGCTGAGCCAGACCTACGAGGATTTGCGCGAGACAACCAGAAATATCTTAGAGCATATGCCCTTTATAGGCAAAAGTGTCGAGGAGGCGATTGAGAGGATTAAGAAAGGTATCAGGATGGCTCTGCCGGCCAGCCAGATGTTTGAGAGCTTGAATATTCCATACTTTGGTCCTGTTAACGGCCATGACATTGGCTCGCTTATAAAATTGTTTCAGGCGTTGGCCGAACTGAATCACCCGGCAATTCTG
Organism: uncultured Pirellulales bacterium; assembly: GCA_964438965.1. Lineage (GTDB taxonomy): Bacteria > Planctomycetota > Phycisphaerae > Sedimentisphaerales > Anaerobacaceae > NIOZ-UU13. Next base: position 626 of record CAYTND010000209.1, on the reverse strand, counting down.
CACGTTTATACGAAGAAGGGCAAAGGTTTTGAGCCGGCCGACCAGGGCCCCAGCAAATTTCATTCGACCGGCCCGTTCGAGATGAACGGAGATGCCGTTGAATCGGCTTCGGACTCAAGCAGGCGCAGTTTTACCAGCGTACTCGGTGAGCATCTGACAGAGTTGGCCCAAAAGGATGACAGAATTGTTGCTATAACCTCAGCGATGTGTGACGGTACGGGATTGGTTGAATTTCGCAAAAACTTCGCTGACAGGTTCTACGATGTGGGTATCGCCGAAAGTGCGGCTGTGGATATTGCAGCAGGGTTTGCCAGAAGCGGCTTAAAACCGGTCGTCTGTATCTATTCGACCTTTTTGCAGCGCAGCTTCGACCAGATATTCCAAGAGGTGGCCTTACAAAATTTACCGGTCATTTTCTGCATTGACAGGGCCGGGATGGTTGGCTCGGACGGCCCAACACATCACGGTCTTATGGATATTGGTTTTTTAAGGTTGATACCGAATATGGTGCTGACGGCGCCTGCCAATGAGATTGAAACGAAACTGGCTCTGGAATTTGCGTTGGGCCAGGATAAGCCGGTCGTTATAAGGTATCCGAAAGATTTTGTTCCACAGCAGGAGTTTAT